>NZ_JBLZIO010000015.1:0-91553 GCF_048553315.1 Legionella sp. ST3F1
CTCAATTACCGGGACTGGCTCACGCAACCAAATTGATAAGTTTTTGTTGGGTCACGACCCAACCTACTGACTTGTTTATTATTTTTTATAAAAGGATAGAGCCTCGATTAAGCCTGGAGTGGCTCACACAACCAAATTGATATCAGTGTAGGTTGGGTCGTGACCCAACCTGGGACTATTGAATGATGCAGAGGCAGAGACGGATTGCTGAAGTTTTACTTGCGTTTTGGTAGTGCTACATATAACGAGCCGGAGTGATTTAGTGCATTGGCTTCCAGGCCAGCCTGATCCCCTTCGCCTTTATAGACGTCAACATGAGCGCCTACAATAGCCCCGCCTGCGTCTTGGGCTATACACCATGAAGTCGATTTTTTGCTGTTATAAATAAAATTCATTCCGATCGGTATTACCCGGTGATCGGTTGCGCAGGATACATGGGGCGTTAGAGTAATCTTTTCTGAACCGTAAGGCCCGCCATCTTCTTTAGCAAAAAATACATAGCTTTGATCGCGATTTCGCAAGTCGGCCGCTTTATGGCGGTTACGCGGGTCATCGAGATACTGACGAATCAACTGTTCTGATGCAGCGCTTCCTTTAATTTTTTTAGAGACGTTACAACCTAACTTTTCTTCATCGTGGCACTTGGGATCTTTAGCACAACGTTCAATCGTATCAAGGTTGCCGCCGCAGGTTGGATCTTGTGCGCATTGGACGATGCGGCCCAGCATGGTGCGTGGTCTGCCGTTAGCAGCCTCGTAATTGATATGGAATAATTGGCCATCAATGCTTAATGAACCGGAGCCTTCAACCATTAAAAAAGCTGGATCATTGGGATCTTCAACATAAGCGATTACATAGTTTGGATGTAAAGCCCCCTGTTCAATTTCCTTGCGATCGGGGACTACTGAGTAGGTGCCATTAGGATTTTTCATACAAAATCCACGCTCTATTTTGGTAAGCGGGTCTACGCCACAAAGAGGGGCTTTCAAATTAAATTTTTTGCGTTCCAAAGGGGCGCTGACGACACCCGGGTTCCTATAGAGCGGGTATAAAAATGATCCGCCGCGTTTGGCACTGGCCTTCACAGCAGCGGGCGCGTAATAGGCAGTAAATTGAAACTCTCCCTTTTTAAATCCGGCATGATTTTCAGGCCAGCCATCGCTTTTATACCAGTCAAATTCGGTTTTAATGCGGGTTAAATAGTTTTTAAAATCACCATGAGCAGCCTTTGCAAGAGCGAGCATTTTTTTGTTGGTATTAAGGCACCATTCCTGGCGTTTGAATTGACGGCCAGCAATCATTACTGTCTGAAATTCACCACGCTTTTTAGCACAGTTTTCAATCTGATTATTTAATGCCGTAATCACTTCATTCATATTGCCGACAGGGTTATTTAAGGGCAACTCAGAGGCTGAAATTTTATGGAATTTAAAGCGCAATACACCGGGCTCCTTGGCGGCCATCTTCTGCTTTGTGGTAAAGTCTGCCAATCGTCTAACATCTAAACAACGCTGAATGGGATCAACAGGCAAGGCTGCCTGGGTGACCATGCTAAAAGTCATTAGTACAATTATTAAAGCTGATTGAAACATGGGTATCCTTTAGCCTAATAAGGTTGGACTCTCGTCTAACCATGGATTTGAATTGGTAATAGGAATAATTATAGAGGCTATTGACCCGCTATCAAAAGCTGCAAAGTAAAAGATGTTTGCAGGGCGTTATTGAATAAAGGCTGGATAACAGCACTTGCCCCGAACTGGTTACTTAAAAATGAACGAAGCGACGCGTGCGGTAGGGATGCCATCGATGACTTCCTCCCGGATGAGCTCTTTCGCCTGAGCGTTATCAAAAACCTCCTTGAGATCCATAATTTTCCCAGCGGGAATATGTTCATGGTGCAGAAGTTCGAGAAGCGTATCGCTGTGTAATTTCGCTGTTTGTTCAGTAATGAGGGAAGCCAGCTTTCCCCGGTTTTTTACTCTGTTTTGATTATTCCTGAACTCATTTTTTTCCGGCAGGTCTTTTAGGCCCAGGATAGTGCATAGTTTTGCAAAATGCTGATCAGAACCTATCGCAAAGACTACCTGGGCGCCATCGGCTGTACGGAACACTTCGCCATAGGGTGCGATATTGGGATGTATTGATCCGATACGTTGGGGTACCTGTCCCGTCATTAAGTAATTCGATGCCTGATTAACAAGGCTGCTAATGGCAGCATCGTAAAGGGAGACAGAGACCACCTTGCCTTCCCCGCTTTTTTCCCGGTTATAGAGCGCAAGAAGGATGGCTTCTTTCAGATGGTGGGCTGCGAGTACATCGATGAGCGCAACTGGCATTTTAACGGGACCACTCTCATGGGTGCCATTCATGGACATAAAACCGCTTTCACCTTGAAGCACCAGATCGTAAGCAACGCGGTCGTTTTCCTCGCCGTAACCGTTTATTTTTCCAATGATCAAACGGGGGTTGATACTGAGAAGAGACTCCTCCTGTAGTCGAAGCTTTACATCATCTCCCTTTTTAAAATTCATTATTAAAATATCAGCGTCTGAAATCAGGTTAAGAAAACGGCCGTGGTCTTCCTCTTTCTTAAGATCTAAAAATTGGTATTCCTTTCTAAAATTAACACTTGCAAAATAGGCTGAAATCTCTGAGTCAGGGTCTTCCTCTGGAAGTTTCCACGTTCTGGTAACGTCCTTATGGAGAGGATGCTCAATTTTAATCACTGTGGCACCCAACTCAGCAAAAAAAGTAGCTACTGATGGACCCGCGAGGACGGAACTGAGGTCAATTACTTTTAAGCCCTTTAACATAGATTCCTTTTTCCAATTGTGAGTCAGCAGGAGGGCTCCAGCCTTTCTTACCCTAATCATGGCCTGCCAAAAAATCCATCTTAATCCTAATTAATGCTTTATTTAAGCTAAATTTAGAGTCAGGTATTAAAGTGATATTAGCCTGGATACCAAAAATGGTTTTTAGAATTGACTGAACGCCTTCAGCCAGTCAAGGATAACTGGCCTACCCCGTAGTTTGCCAGGCAATTTACGGGATAGTTCCTCAGAAATTTTTAAAGCATTAAATACTCATTTGGCTGCCGCGATCGGGGAGCAGATCTTTATGGCTATCCATAAATTGATGGATAGCATTATCAATGACCCGCTCCATATAGGGAATTACTCGTTCAGGTTTTGATATGGAGAGCAAGAAATCTTTTAATTCTTTATATTGATGATGAGGAGAGCGTTGCATATGCGCCAGGAATTCGCGCTCAATTTTCACTTTGGCAGGCTCCGGAAGATCGACTATATCCGCTAAATAATCTTGTATTTGTTGCTTCGCCATGAGGTGAAAATGCTTCTCTAATATCTCATCAGCCTTGCTAGCAAAGAAGGAGTTTACCCGCTCTACCATAAAACCATCGAGATTTTGCGCTTCAAATTCTTCGGAGGTATAACACTGTTTTAAGTATTCCGTTAAAGGCCCTCTTAGAATAGAACCGAAATTGGAAAACTGCTTGGTGTAGTCGCTTTTCTCAATGTAATCAGTTATTTTGGGATAAACTTCTGTGGTAAATAAGCCATAATTTGTAGCAGAAGGACGATCAAAATAATTACCAATTTTTTTACCAATTTGTATGGCTATATCCACTTCGCTGAGGCCCAGCATGTATTTTGCCTGGTCAGCATTAAGTTTTTTGACAAATTTATTGATGACAAAATTGAAAATTGTTTTTTGCTCACTTGCCTCTAAAGAAGCGGCTTTAGGGTTTTTCTGCAGGTTCTGAATGACCAATAGACATAATTTATACTCGCTGGAGCCTTTATCATAGCCGAGCTTATGCAATTCATTGATTAAATTATGGGTATTCTTATATAGAATCTCCCTACTTCCTTCCATTCCAGCCATTAACGCCTTGATTAATTGATCATCTTCTTCGGAGGCATGCGTTTCTTGAAGGGTTGATTTGGGTTCAGTAGATTCTGGTCCTACTCCCTCAAAGCGAACTAATTGAACCGCTTTCAAATCCTTCTTGAGCTCATCCACTGATTTATTGGTATTCATCATTGCCTGAACCACAGCATTAACCGATTCTTGTGCACCGAGTTCAAGTCGTTTAAACATAAGGTTCAATTCTGTTTGCAGCGCGGAGATGTTAGTAAAACCCAGTTGTTTGGCCAGAGCGTCTGCAGCGAGGGCCAATTGTGATGTTTGCATCAGCGACACCATAGCCATCATTACAGCCAATTGTTGATTTTTAAATTGTGCCTCTCCCAGTAACACTGAAAATTTTTCTTTAAATGCTTTTGGAAGACTTGCCGTTTGAAAGAGAGAAAATGTTTTTTGAGTTGGACTGGTTTCTAAAAATGTTCTGGCAATTTCCACGTAATGATGCCATTTTCGAGGAATTGCTACCGGATCGTTAAAATAAATTCTTGAAAAGGCCTCTCGTTCCTTCTCGTTAAAGCTATCATCAATGGGTGCCGTTACGAGTTTATTTCGAAAGCGCTGTACAAATGACGCGTAACCTTGATTTGATTGTTTATAAGTATCGATATCTCGCGATCTTGGGATTCCCAGCGAACCTTTGTAGGCATAAACCTCGTCTCTATGTATTTTGCTTGTTGCTTCCCGATGTTTGTTGATAGCGGCTTCATGCTGTAAAAAATCATCCTGCTTCAGCAGTTTTACCAAGTCATCTCTTTGATAATGTTTATACATTAAGATATCTTCAAGATAAACGATAAATCCCTGCATCCGACCTTTAGCCGTATTATAAAAACGATCTGCTTTGTAATGTTGCACATTTCCGTCTGGTGAACACTGCTCTAATAACTGCTCCAACAGCATTTGTGTATTAAATGCCGTCACTAAATCCTCCCCCTGCAGATTATCTGCCAAAAGAAGTTCATGCATGGTTGCCAATGCCAATTGCTCGGACGAAAGTTTGCCATATTTTTTAATAAGTGCGTCTTGATAGGTAAGAAACGTTTTAATGTCACCCCCACGAAGGCGCTCAATATATTGGTCTAATAGGCCTGGCATCGTTATCTCCTGAAATCAATTAGTCACAGCATGCGCACTAAATACACTTAAAATTCATATTGTTTTATTATAGAGCACTCATGACGGAGGGGGTATGGGTAAAATTACCCACATTCACCATGAAGTCATACTCGATTGACTGGCAGATTCTGTTAACTTATCCGGTATTAATCATTGAGTGTCGTTTTTTGTAGACTATTTGTGAACAGTTGACTCACTTAAGACCGTCGGCGGTGTGAAAGCCCGATACAAAAAACCAAAAGCCAAGAGCTATACTCTAAAGGAGAGCGAAGATAATAAGGAAATTTCAGAATGCCCAGGAACCGTGGTGAAGACATCTCTTTAGGATTTAGTTATGAGCATTTTAAACATGGTGCCCACGCTTGCCTTATTTATCGAGATGAATCTGAGAAACGTCGAGTCATCTCTAAATATATCGAATCAGGAATAGCCAACAATGAACAAATTGGCTATTTTGTCGATACGATGACACCCGAAGAAGTAAGGGCATGGCTTGCCGAACTGGATGTAGAGTTACCCCAAACCAGGCAGGTTGAAATTTCTCCTGCTGTCTCAGTCTATTGTCCAGATGGGCAATTTGTACCAGAGCAAATGCTTTCTCGTCTTAAAAATCACTATGATCATGCTATCGCCGCAGGGTTTTCCGGGAGTCGTCTTTCAGGGGAAATGACATGGTCTTGCAGAAATATTCCTGGTTCAGATCAGTTAATCGTTTATGAAGCCCTCATCAATACCATCCTTGATACACACCCGATTACTGTTGTTTGCCAATATGATGTCAATAAATTCGATGGGGGATTGATATACGATGTCCTGCAAGTTCACCCGTTCATGTTTGTGCACGGACAAATTGTCAAAAACCCCGCCTATATTAGACCAGAAGAATTTTTTCATAACCGTATGAATACTATAAAAAATGAATAATGAAAATCAGTTAACACAGAATGAGCAAACGCTATTTAGACTTTATGCGGCGCATAGCGCGCTCTTCATTTTTACCAATACGGATCAAATTAAACCTTATCTTGAAAAAATTATCTGCAGTATCCCTGGCGTAAAAGAATGTGAGGTGTGTCTCATCAAAACGATGGACGGTAGCAATAACGAGTTGCAATCAAAGCTGATTGGAACCATCGATTTGAAACATGGAACATTCAGCATGACCGATTTTCTCCAACTTTTCGAAGCAATTGAAGATAAGGAAATACAAATTTATTCCCTCTTTGCAAAAGATATTTTTTATGGACTAATTATTATAAAAATTAGCGATTTCAACCAATTCAATTTATTTGATTCCATCGTTAATAGCTTTACAATTTCCACCTCCATTATTTTAGAGAATTTATGTCAAAGATACATCCTTGAAAAAAACAATAAAGAATTGAGCATGCACCGGGAGCATTTGTCGGAACTAGTGAAAAAAAAGACTCAATCTCTGCGGCAAGCAAAGCGAAAGCTGCAAGATATTTTAGACAAAACGATTGAGTCCTTAGCCTCCATTACCGAGCAACACGATCCCTATACAGCAGGACATCAGTTTCGTGTAGCGAAACTAGCCGAAGAAATAGCTAAAAATTTTGGCCTAAGCTCTAAAAAAGTACATGAAATTTATTTAGGTGCATTAATCCATGATATAGGTAAAACTCGCGTCCCAATGGAGATTCTGGTTTCCCCCGCCAAGCTTAGCCCATTGGAATATGAGTTTATAAAAATCCATCCCGAAGTAGGTTATCAAATTGCCAAAAGAGTCGCCTTCAACCGAACCATTTTCGACATTATTTTGCATCATCATGAACGGTTGGATGGTTCCGGCTATCCCCATGGATTAAAGGCTGATGAAATTCGTTTTGAAACTAAAATTGTAACCGTCGCGGATGTGTTCGAAGCCATGAGCTCTCACCGTCCCTACCGCCCTAAAAATTCAATTGAAGCAACGCTCAATGAGTTACAAGAAGGCGCTGGAAAACGCTATGACTCGGCCGTTGTTGCCTGTTGTATTGAACTGATTACCAAGAAAAATTTTGAGTTTCCCACTCCTCCTTATGAGCGGCTTAACGTCAATATGTATGCCTGGAAAATACATGATTCATTACGTACAAAAAAGGATTGAAGTGGTATGTCATGAAAGCCCGAAAAAGCGTATTTTTCTCATAAAAGCCATTGGGGCCAAGCGAAGCAACCTGATAATCACAATCACAAAGAGTAAATTCTCTCGCTAGGCCTCCTCTTTATTCCTATGAAACAAATAATAAAGCCCGGGCAAAACCAATAAGGTTAAAAAGGTAGAGGAAATAATGCCTCCAATAACCACCGTTGCTAAAGGCCTTTGTACTTCTGATCCTGTCCCTGTCGCGAGTGCCATAGGCACAAATCCTAATGAGGCCACTAATGCAGTCATTAATACCGGGCGCAATCGTGCAACCGATCCTTGAAATATAGCTTCGCGCAAAGGAAGGTGCTGCTCACGTAATTTATTGATAAAGCTGATCATGACTAAACCATTTAATACAGCAACCCCTGATAAGGCAATAAAACCAACGCCTGCAGAAATTGAGAGTGGGATACCTCGCATCCACAAGAAAAACACGCCACCTGTTAAAGCCAGAGGAATACCACTAAAGACTAATAACGCATCTTTTGCACTGTGGAAACTCATGAACAATAATAAAAAAATAATGCTTAAGGTAATTGGAACGACTATTTTCAAGCGTGCGGCGGCAGACTCTAACTGTTCAAATTGCCCACCCCAAGTTATCCAATATCCACTGGGGAGCTCTACATTTCGTTCTATTTTATTTTTTGCATCCATAACAAACGAGCTTAAATCCCGATTACGGACGTTTGCGGTAACCACAATACGCCGCTTCCCATTTTCGCGACTAATTTGATTGGGGCTTTCATCAAGCTTTAAAGAAGCGACTTCACTCAAGGGAATAAAGTGGCGTTCTCCATCTTTAGACAAAGGGAGTGGGATAAAAATTTGGCGAAGTACATCCGATTTTGTTCTTAATGCTTCGGGTAAACGTACAACCAGTGAAAATCGTTTATCGCCTTCAAAGAGCTCCCCTCCTTTTTTCCCCCCTATCGCGATAGCAACGGCATCTTGTACCTCACTAATTTGTAATCCATAGCGAGCCAACGCATTGCGATCAATCACTACCGTTAGTAAAGGCAAACCACTGACCTGCTCTACTTTAACATCAGAAGCGCCAGGCACTTTTTCCATTTGCTTTGAGATTAATTCCCCTGTTTTCAGAAGCGTGTGCATATCGTCGCCAAATACCTTAACGGCAATATCACTCCTGACCCCCGAAATTAATTCATTAAACCGCATTTGAATGGGTTGCATAAATTCATAATTATTACCGGGAATTTGGGTCACCGCTTGTTCAATTTCCTCGACTAAAACTTGTTTTTCTTTTTTAGGATTTGGCCAATCCTTGCGGGGTTTTAGCATAATAAACGTATCAGCGACGTAGGGAGGCGCAGGATCAGTTGCAATTTCCGCAGTTCCCATCTTGGAGAACACTTGCTTTACTTCGGGAAATTCACTCACTCGCTGTTGCACCAGATTTTGCATTTTCAATGCTTGCGTCAAACTGGTTCCAGGAATGCGCATGGCATGCATGGCGATATCACCTTCATCCAGACTTGGAATAAATTCACCGCCGAGGTGAAATGCCAGCAATAAACTTAGAACAACCAGAATACAAGCCGCACTTAATACTTGCAGGCGTGCCTTAAAACAGACCTGGAGAAGTTTTTCATAGCCCACCGTAAGATAATGGACTAATTTATTTTCTTTTTCTTGTATTTTTCCCCGCAAGACAACAGCTACCGCCGCAGGTATAAAGATAAGTGAAAAAAGCATGGAAGCCATTAAAGCAATAATCACCGTTTCTGCCATAGGCAAAAACATTTTTCCTTCCACACCAGTTAAAGTAAGGATAGGTAAATACACGACCGTAATAATAAATACGCCAAATATACTTGGGCGGATCACTTCTGTGGTCGCTTCCTTAATGACGGCCAACCGTTCTTCAGTCGTTAAAACTCGCTGCAATTGATGCTGGGCTTGACCAAGATGTTTTAAACAATTTTCAACAATGATCACCGCACCATCCACAATCAACCCAAAATCCAAAGCCCCAAGACTCATCAGATTGGCACTAATTTTATTCGTTACCATGCCTGTAACCGTTAGTAACATCGATAAAGGAATGACCAGGGCTGTAATCAGTGCGGCTCGTACATTGCCTAAAAAGAGAAATAGAATAACGCATACAAGCAAGGCACCTTCAAGCAAATTGTTTTTGACGGTGTTGATAGTGGCTTTAACCAAGTTCGTACGGTTATAAACAGGTACTGCCTCAATACCGGCTGGAAGCGTTTGATTAATTAATTTCAATTTTTCTGCTACCCGTTCGGAAACAGCGCGGCTATTCTCTCCCATCAACATAAATACCGTGCCTAAAACGACCTCTTCATTACCTACCGTAGCGGCACCTGCCCGAAGTTCTTCCCCTAATTGGACATTGGCTACATCACGAATGCGAATAGGGGTTCCTTCAAAACTTGCGATCACAATATTATTAATATCGTTGATATTTTTTACCTGTCCCGGCACGCGAATTAAATATTGTTCGCCATAACGCTCAACATAACCCGCACCAATATTGGCATTATTACGCTCCAATGCCTGCAACACGTCATTTAAACTTAAACGGTAGCGTACGAGCTTCGCAGGAAAGGGGGTAATGTGGAATTGTTTTTGAAAACCACCAATGGAATTGACTTCAGCCACGCCGGTCACGTTACGCAACTGTGGCTTAATAATCCAATCTTGTATGGTGCGAAGCTCCGTTGAGTCATATTGTTTATTAGCAGGGACATTCGCTTTATTGTTAACGGTGTACATAAAGATTTCGCCCAAGCCGGTAGAAATGGGACCTAAGGTAGAATTTATATCCGGGGGCAGTTTGTTTTTGACTTCTTGTAACCGTTCATTAATTAATTGACGAGCAAAATAAATATTCGTCCCATCTTTAAAGGCAACCGTAATTTGCGATAAGCCATAGCGCGAAAGCGAACGGGTGTAGTCTAGCGAAGGTAACCCGCTCATAGCGGTTTCAATGGGAAACGTAATGCGTTGTTCTACCTCAAAGGGTGTATAACCATCTGCCTGTGTATTAATTTGCACTTGAACATTGGTAATATCAGGCACGGCATCAATGGGTAATTCATTAAAATTATACACGCCTAAAAGGGCGATAATAAGGGTGAATAGCAAAGCAAACCAGCGGTGCTTTAAGGAAACCTCTAGTATTTTTTCCAGCATTATTACTCCTTAATGCTCATGACTTGCTCCCGATTTACCGAGTTCCGCCTTTAGAAAAAAACTGTTTTTACTGACATAACGCTGCCCTGGTTTCAGTCCCGAACGTATTTCAACCCAGGCATCATCCTCGTCGCCTATCACGACCGGTGTTGCCTCAAACTCATCCCCTTGCTGCACGAAAACAACCTCCGTTTGCCCTATATGCTGTAAAGCATCACGAGGCACTGCGACAGCAACGGTCTTTTCTTGAATAACAATGGCGGCATTGACATACATGCCAGGCAACCATTCATTCAACGCATTGGACAGGATGCTACGAGCCAGAACGGTTTGGCTGTCCTCAATCCCAAGAGGGGAAATATAACTGATTGTACTGACGGCTCTTGGTTTGCCTTCATCACCTGTAACAATGACTTCCATGCCCGCTTTTACCAAGGGGGCTTCTTTCCGATAAAGGGTTAAATCAGCCCATACATTCATTAAATCAGCCAATTCATAAATGGGTCTATCGCCTTTGGCCAGTTCTCCTGATGTTGCCTGCTTTTGTACAACAATACCGTTAATCGGTGCTGAGACGGTATAGTTTTGTAAACTTTCATTGCTTTCAATCGTCGCTAAGACATCGCCTTTAGTTACTTTATCACCCAATTTCTTTGTCATGGATTTGATAATACCGGAATAGCGGGGATAAACAGGCGCGGAGGTATCGCGGTTAGGTACAATTTTGCCTACTACTTTTAATTGTTTTTTTATCGTCTCTTCTTTAGCGACTGCCGTTTCTATCCCTGCTGCCTTAAGGATAGGAACGCCAAGATGCATTCTGCCTTCATAACTTGCATAATGCCATTCATAGTTTTTATCCTGGTTGATAAGATGAATGGTTACCTCAAAGGAATGCGGCTGTTGAATAATTTGCTGGCTTTGTAAAAAATCATTGACCGGTTCAAAGGTGATGGTATCGACTGTCCCCGTAAAACGGCGCAGCTGAATGGTTAAATGCGTTCCATCGATACTGACCGGCTTGCCATCCTTATAAAGGTAAGCTCGAAAATGCGGCGGCATTCCTTTTTCAAAAAGGACTAATTCTAAAGTCAATGGCCCTTGTTTCAACAAACGGCCATGGTGCGGTCCCTTTCCTGTGTTTTGCTTTATTTCTTTCTCTGAGGAGCATGATGCCATTCCAACCATGAATAAAAAATAAAACAGACAAAGTAACCACGTTAAATTAGGGGATTTCACGTTCAATTTTTCTCCTTACTCATGTAGCCCTAATAGACCAGAAATTTGAATTAATGCTTTATGGTACTCGGCATGCGCTTGTTGGTAATGCTGCTCTTCTTCATAAAGTGTATTGAGGGCTAGCGATAATTGCAGATAAGTAAATTTACCCATTCCATAACCATTTTGGGCTAATTTTATCGATTTACGTGCCAAGGGTAATAAAGAATTTGTCACTAAATTCGCTTCAAAACGGCTTTGTTCTGCTTGTAAAAAAGCAATGTATAAATTTTTTCTTACTTCAAGACGAACGCCTTGGTATTGATGAATGGCCTGGGTTAATCCTGCTTCTGCAGAAAGGATATTTCCTTGATTACGGTTATAGAGAGGGAGTTGAGACGAAGCGGAAACCACTGCAGCATTACTGCCATCATCGGAAAAATGACGCGCCCCAACCTGAATATTTAAATCAGGCCATACTGATTTTTTAGCAGCAACAATACCAGCTCGCTTTGCTCTAATTTGTACGGCCATCGCGATAATCTGGGGACTTTGATTTAATTTGGCAAGTAAATTGGGCCAGTGCCAGATTGTATGTTGTAACTCTTTGTCAGACAACGAGCTATCAATCCGCAATTCATTACCTACCAGACGGGCCAACCTGGCCCGTGCAGTTAAAGCCATTTGCTCTGCAGCCTTTTCTTGAATAAGGGCCTTACCTAGCCGCACTTCAGCTAACCTTAAATCAAGTTCAGGTGCTGCTCCTGCGTCTACCCGGCGCTTAATCGCTGAAACAATTTCCTCATTCAGTCGAATCAATTTTTTGGTGACCTGATGCCACTGTTCAGCATATAACGCATCGACATAAGCGGTAGCCACAGCAATATATAACACGTTCTTCTGTACTTTAATGGTCGCTAAAGACGTTAAATAATCAGCAAAACTCGCTTGTTTCAAATAGTGAAGGCGATGACCAAGCGGGATAGGCTGAGTAACTGCAAGGGTGGTTTCAGCGGATTCATAGCCTGTATATTGACCAGAGCCGCCCATATTTTCTGCCGTTAAAGCGAGTTGGGGATTTGGAAAAAGGCCGCTTTGAATAAACAGCCCTTTCAGGGCACAGGCTTTATCTTTTTCAGCTTGTAGCTCAGGATTATTACGATAGGCTAAATTCAACGCTTGACGCAACGTGAAGGACGGACTGGCCAGGGCAGTATTTAAAAAAATGCTGATAAAGAAAATCACAGCTAATCCTAAGCGCATTATCTATCCTGTTATTTATTTGATAATGACAAGTTACTATTCTTCACTATCTCTTTGTAGTTGGAATTAATTTTTACAGGGCAGCCATCCTAAACACATTCAATCGTATGCAATGAATAGAATGGACACTAAAATTAATGGTTCCCTCTATGCCAAAAATCGATTCTAAGGAGATGATAAGCCATTTCTATCAATTCATCGATAAAAATCCAACCTCGTATTCTGGTTGGTGCCCGTTCGTCAAAATTCTGGATAATTTTTAGCCATGGAATCCTGAGGCCGAATGCCCTCTGTTGAGGTATTGCATTTTTCTTGAATGCAATGACTTTTTGAATATCAACACCGTGAGGTGCTTAAAAAAGATTCTAGTCAATCCCTTTACTTGAAATAGTGCTGAGAAAATGACGTTATAAAAAAAGCGATCAGGATAACAAAGAATATCAAAAACGCTGAAAGTGAAATAACAAGAAAACTTCTCGCTAAATGCTGATGCTCGCCTTTGTGCCAAAACACGATGCCGAAAACAACGAAACTGGTTACTACAAGAGTAAGAATAGCTATTATCAACGTAACGAGCATGTTGAACCCCTCAATTGTTATTAATCAGTATGTTTCACTGTAACCACCGCCTCCACCCTAACCAGGTCTACCTCATCAACCGAGTGAAGCTGAATACTATTGTTCATTATTAAGGAGCGGCAAGAAGACAGCAATACTAGTGGACTCTTACTATAACATCAGGGGAGTTCCGGGGCTGGCTAAAGGTCTAACCTTTACCAGCCAGTCGACTTTCCCAAGGTTTTCATACGGCAAATCAAAAACCTTGGTTATCCCTGTGCTATCGCTGTGGCAAAGGCTGTTTGGGCTTATTGACGTTTGGGTAGTGCCACATATAACGAGCCGGCGTGATTGAGCGCATTGGCTTCTATACCAGCTTGAGTTCCCTCCCCCTTGTAGACGTCAACATGAGCCCCTACAATGGCACCGCCTGCATCTTGGGCTACACACCATGAAGTCGATTTTTTGCTGTTATAAATAAAATTCATTCCGATCGGTATTACCCGATGATCGGTTGCGCAGGATACATGGGGCGTTAGAGTAATATTTTCTGAACCGTAAGGCCCACCATCCTCTTTAGCAAAAAATACATAGCTTTGATCGCGATTTCGTAAGTCGGCCGCTTTCGATTGGTTAAGCGAGTGATCTAAAAACTGACGAATTTGCTTTTCCGATGCCCCGCTTAGTTTAATTTTTTTGGATAGGTTGCAGCGTAACTTTGCTTCATCATGGCATTTAGGATCTTTGGCACAACGTTCCATCGTATCAAGGTTGCCACCGCAGGTTGGATCTTGTGCGCATTGGACGATGCGTCCCAGCATCGTGCGCGGCCTGCCGTTAGCGCCATCATAATTGATATGAAATAATTTGCCGTCAAGCATTAATGAACCAGAACCTTGAAGCATCAAAAAAGGCGGGTCGTTCGGATCCTCAACATAGCCAATGATATATTTTGGATGTAACGCCTCATGAGCAATTTCCTCCCGGTCTGGCGCTATAGAGTACGTACCATCGGCATTTTTCAAACAAAATCCACGCACCATTTTAGTAAGCGGCTCAACCCCGCAAAGAGGGGCTTTCAAATTAAGTTTTTTGGACTCCAATGCGACACTTACCACACCGGGGTTACTGTAGATCGGATGTAGAAAGGGTCCACCACGTTGACTGCGTGCCTCGACTGGGGCTGGTGCGTAATAGGCAGTAAATTGAAATTCACCCTTTTTAAATCCTGCATGATTGACAGGCCAGCCATCGCTTTTATACCAGTCAAACTCGTTTTTAATGCTGGTTAAATAGTTTTTAAAATCACCATGAGCAGCCTTTGCAAGAGTGAGCATTTTTTTGTTGGTATTCAGGCACCACTCCTGGCGTTTAAATTGACGGCCGTCAATAGTCACTGTCTGAAAGTCACCCTGATTTTTATTGCAATTCTCAATTTGATTCTTTAATGCCTGGATCACTTCATCCATATTGCCCACCGGGTTAACTAGCGGCAACTCAGAGGCTGAAATTTTATGAAATTTAAAAGGCAGGACACCGGGGGCCTCTTTGGCAGCCATTTTCTGTTTCGAGGTAAAGTCCACAAGCCTTCTAACATCTAGGCAGCGTTGAATTGGATCAGCAGGCAGGGCTGCTTGAGTGATGATGCTAAAAACCATCAGTGCAATTATTAAAGCTGATTTAACCATTGGTATCCTTAACCTGACAATGGTTGAGCCCTCGTCCACCATTGATTTCCACTTGTAATAAGGATTATATAGGCTATTCGACCATCCATCAAAGGGCGCATACAGGGTCAAAACAACCGTTATACCCTGCGAAAAGACATTGGGCAGAACTAGCTCAAAGAGGCGCCTTGTTCAGAGGAACGTTTAACCGACTATAATTCGATTTTTTGCCAAAGAAGTATAGAATTGGAATAAGATTAAAGTAATGAACTATTTTTAATGAAACCTAATCATCGATTAAAGATCATTCTGGCCAGTGCATCCCCAAGACGTTTGCAGATATTGCAAGACCATGGATTGACTGCCGTGGTTATGCCCGCCAATATTGAAGAAATCCTGCAAGAAAGCGAGGATGCCAAAACCTATGTCACCCGGCTCGCCAGAGAAAAAGCGCACACTATTTTATCGCAGGTTCCAACAGGCGCTGCTGATATCATTCTGGCAGCAGATACCACGGTGGCTTATGAAAATCATATTTTAGAAAAGCCAACTGACTATAACGATGCCTATAGAATGCTGCGCATGCTTAGCGGCAACTCCCATGAAGTCTATACGGGGTATGCCTTAATTTTTCTTCCAGAACAACAATGGTATGTTAATTACGTAACAACCAGCATTCGTTTTCACCCTCTTACAGAACATCAAATAGAGAACTATATCAATTCGGGGGAACCTTTTGATAAAGCCGGGGGCTATGGTATCCAGCAGGTACGGGATACCTTTGTTAAAGAAATCCGTGGCTCTTATTATAATGTTATGGGATTACCCATTGAGGAAATTTTAGAAAAAATTTCCCCGGTCTGTGCTGACTAATTGTCGGCAACCAGGCGGGTAGAATCTATATCCATCCTATGCCAGGGTTGCTAAACTTTCTTGATGGAGCCATCACCCCATTATCAATGGCTACGTATTTGGAAATCAGATGCGCTATAAAATTACCGAACACTATGCAAGAGGCGAAGAAAAACTGATTGCTGCCTTTAATAAATCAAATGAAGCAAGACTTTTTATGGCTCAAAAAGCATCTATTGATGAGGACGCCAAAAAGAAAATTATTTATAGACTCTACGACGACAATGAGTTATTGCATGAATTAAATAAAACAAACATTTCTATTACCCATGCCCACTATGCAGAAGGCAATGGCGATTTGAATAATGCAGCCCCCTTTATTTTCCAAGTGATGGCGAAGACCACGGAGTCCTTAGAAAAAGAAATCATTGCTCAATTCAATGATAAAAAGGATGCCAAACTATTTGTCGTATGCAAAATTGAAACTGACCAGACGATTCATGATAGTGATTTATTTTTTATAGTTAAAGGGAACCTTTTAATTGATACAGCGAACAAAATTATCATTGCAAATCGAAAAAAAGAAGCTTCCAGAGCGAGCGGCAATAAGAAAAACCCAACGCTAAATCCTTTACCTACGAGACCCACACCCCGTGGAGGCCCTCCTGATTATTGGGTCGACAAACGGGATGACGATGAAAAGGGTAACTAACCTCACTGCTTTTTTGTAAGACATTTCTTACAAGACTTACTTGGTATATCTTAATGACTCGGGGGAGTAATTAAGTCATACTGGCATCATTGGAAGTTGCAAATACCAGGACATGAAGTCCATTAAACAGGGAAATAACACAAGGATGTGTTGGCCACAGGAAGTGGGATTTGCAACTTACCAAACCAATCGACTTATTTGAATTGCCACTCCCCTCTTGATTCTCTAAGTCACCCTTAAAAACCAGATTGACTCCTGTTATTTCACGGTGGTTTTATTCATTGGAAAAATAAGTTTTATAGACCGCCAGGTAGATATTATTATTTTCCATTTGAAGCAATACGGCATTGATACGGCTAATTAATTGGTTGTTTTTCGGTAAGGCCATGATCGCCAGCCCCTCTCCAAGGGTGATCACAGAACCAAGCGGCTTAAATGAATCCCCACCATTTTGGTTCCAATAATTCACGTCCGAACGATAAAGAAAGACTGCTGACAGGGTCTTATTGTTTAAAGAGGCTAACAGCTCTTCCACATTCCCATATTGATTGATTTTAAATTGTTTCTGATAATGATTAAGTAGATAATTATATAAAACACCGCCACTGAGCTGGTCTCGTATCACTCCTACTGTTGTACCTTTTAATTCATTGATTGAATTGATGTTATTACTTTTCAAAGTTAAAAATTGACTTTTATTCAGCATATACGGCAAGGTGAAAACAAAATTATTTTGACGAGCCTGGGAAATAGTAATACCAGCAATCGCCAGGTCGATTTTTCCTTCTTCTAATGCCTGGTATAATTGTTTGGTGTTTGCTCTTTGCATTAATCGACATTGTTCTTGCAAGTATTTGCAAATTAACCGCGACAAATCAATATCAAACCCTTCGGTAGGGGATATAACGAAAGGCGGATCATAAGCAAGAGTCCCTATCTTAATCTCACTATAAGCAGAAGAAACGAAAAATATAAACGTCACTATCAAAGTACTTATTTGTTTCATTTTTAAATCCTTTTAATAAACAACTTTTCTCGATAGCCTAACTTAAATACCGTTCTCTATTTTGCGATTTAGTGTACGTGACTAGGCACTTTCCATATCAACATCGGTTAAATCGCCTTTAAGCAAGCGAACTTGTCCATGTATTCTATGTAACTGCTGATTTTCAAAATGAAAGTAGGCAATCACTTCAGCTTCTAAAGGAAGCCCCCCTTTATTCTTTCCTATTGGATAATAAATTGCAAAAAGCTCGTTTCCTTTTTCAAGGATATGTTTGTAATCAATCGTATCGATTGTCATCGTTTGCCTTTGTGCAAGAACATGCTGAGTATATTCGGCACGATTCATTCTAACGCCATTAATACATTGTTCGTAATCTTTATGAAAGAATTGCTCGATTTTTTCAATAAGATCCGTTTCAGGATCATAAATAAAATTCCAAATATTTTTTAATAAATCACTATAAGGCATTTGTTGCTCCGATTAAAAATTTAAGCTTGATCATTGACCAGAGGCTCCAAACCGATTTATGTAGCCATACTCCCATAAATTGTACTCCTCTGATAGCTCTTCAATGAGGGCATTTCTTCTGCAGCGCGAGCCCGCCTGTTTGCAAAAAATGCGTATAACAAAAAATTCTCTCTTAAGTCGCGCCCCTTACAATCGTTGGAATACATAAAAAACAAGTTGTATTAATTTGAAGCCAAACTGGCTTTTTTGATTGTCAGGGCTGCAATGGGAGAATTAAATCATGATATCCACCACTGATATTCTTTTAAATCATCTTGCTTCAGAACTAGTAAGGCTGCACGGCGTTTCGACTTCTCCAGAAACGTTTGGTGATGCCATAACGCTCATTAAACGTAATCCCCTGGAATTGCCTGCGGTGAAGCAGCCACTCCATGCGAATAACGACGAAATACCAGGAAATGATATGGGATTCTTCATTCCCATTGAGCCTCCAGAAAATCAAGATGACTCACTATTTCTTATGGTACAAGCCCTCCTGTGGCTTGCTGCTAATAAAAATTCAACTGAAAAAAATAAACTGGAACAACAGTTAGCCGAATTAATAAGCAACCACCCCAATCTATTGGCCTCTTATAAAGGATATAGTTTAGTCACTTTAATTATCAGGTCTGGCAGCGAGACTGTAGCAAAAGCAGCCCAGGATTCTATATTTAGATTAGCTCACTACGCGATACTGGATCTGGTTGAGTTCCCTGCTCCGGATCAAGAAAATCTCTGCATGAGTGCTGTAAAAAGTGGATCGCCATTCATTATTAATTTAGTTCAATCAATGTGTCTCCAGGCGGATTTTGATAGCATTTTGACCGCAGGCTTTTTATCAACAGTGGAGCACTTAATAGAGATAGAAAACGATCCTCATGAGAAATTAGCCCTTCAACAAGGGCTCGCCATATGCAATGGAATAATGCGCATTAATAGTGAGAGACAACAACTTGAAGCTGAACGGAAAGCTGATGAGTACGTTAAGTATGCTATTCGCAATGAAAAGTTATCCCCTCTGAGTGATTATATAAAATCTCCAGCTAATAGTAATAAAATCAAGCCATTATTACATTTTGCCATCGATGGAAATAACCATTCAGCGATTCTTCTTATCGCACAGCGCATGAAAGAATTAGGGATGATGAATGAATATGACTTACTTAATTTATGTGCAGAACAGATTCCTCATTCTAAACTTTATGCATTAATCAAAACAAATCCGAACATTCTATTGCCCAATTTTTCCCTTGAAGCATTAACCAATAAAAGCCTTAAATTTATCATTAACTATTTTCCCAACGATTACAAAGCGCTTGTAAACACAGTAGCTGGACGTGATCTAAAGAGTTTACTGGAACATGACTTGCTCCTGGATTTATTCCTCTGCTCCGATCAGGCAAGAAGCAATATAATGAAGTCTATGTCAGTGCTTAGGGGTAACGAAATAGCGTCCCTGGTTACCAACGATAATAGTGTCATATTTTTAAGTTGTGCACTGGCTTCTGGGGCCGATCCAGTTGTCCTTCAAGAAATAGCCACTAAAAATAACCATGACTGGCTAAGTATTCTGTTAATTGCGGCCTCTTACCCAGGCAGCCAATTCCGCGTAGAAACTATAAACTCTTTTTTAAGCGGTGCTGATCACCAATCTCTTATCGTTACCAATATACATGTATCCTTGGCAAGGAAATTAAATAATCCTGCCTTGTATGAGAGTATTCAAGCACGTAAAGCGGATAAACCTTCCTACTCTGAGGTTGAAATTGAAGATATCACCCATCTTCAGGGTGCATTACGAATATTTAATAGAGCCAATAGCGTCTATTCAACCTTTTTTGCTAAACAAGAAACGTATGATTATTGGATGCATGCAAAACCCCAAGCACGCTATGACGAACTTCTTAAAAATCCTGGCCTGGCCTACTTGGCGCTCAAATACATGGATTCTCACCATGTCCCGGATTATCCCTATGGCGTTCCCCTTTTTCTACCTGTCCAGGGTACAAGTCAATATGTCAAAAAGCCGGAAAACTATCAGGGTATTATGGGCGCTGCGTATTTATTGTCAGAAACAGCGCGCTCCAATGTAGGAATGAACAATATGCCTACCAAGCTTGATAAGAGAGACAGGGCGATGCAAGATCACGATTTGGTTTGCACAGCTCCTTTTAAAACAGCCTTTACGACCGAAAAACATTACTGTCGTGTCAATTTTAATCTGGGAAAAATACCCCCATCCTATCTTCGCCACGCTGTTATTAAGTTAGGTGATTATGTAGCAAGACAACAAGTCCCTGTACACATTCAATTAACGCCGGAAATGACTATGGACAATGATTATCAAAACCATGGAATGTGTAACTATATTTTCACTTATAAAGAGGGAGGAGGCACTGCTCACTCCGTCACGGTTACCACCCCGGGAGCGAATGAAATCTATCATGGTATCAACGGGTTTAAAGAAAGTCTCTGCCATCTTTTCTATGTTATCAATTTGATACCTTCAACACCCGAGGGAAACTTAATTAAATCAAAAATAGTAGAGCATTTCTCCCAATTGGATGCACAAGGATTGTTGAAGGGCGAGTTAGATTCTCTTTTTGTAACGCTTAATCAATATATGGAAATTGATTTTCCAAGCAGCTTACCCTTGTCGTTCAAATACATTGATTCAATCCACTTTATTGAGACTCAAACAACCTTTAACGTGGATGAATTATATGCCTTGATTGAAAAAGGGGATATCAGCGACTTTAAAGCGTTTTTTAGAAAATACCCACAATTCTCCGATATGCCTTTTATGATAAGAGAAATAGTGGCCTTAGCACCCCCTTATCGCCTTCATGAAGTCACCCAAATACTAGAGGCGATCTATCCAACGAGTTATTTATCCTTTACAGAAAATTTAATTGAACTGAATACCCTGAATTCGAGAGGTCTCAAACAGGTAGTAATGCAATCAAGTTTACGTGGAAATCATCGTACGCATTTTGATTTGGCAGAATTAATCTCGCATTTGAAAATAAGATTGTCAGGTAATGAATTTGCCGCAACGCGTAAACAACTGATGGCAACCTATGAGAAAGAAGTAATGGCACTGCGTGATCAGCTAAGGGGGCTATATGCCAATGTGCAATATACCGGTAATAACGCCAAAATGCAGGAAATACTGACCAATCCTGAGGTTATTGCTGCACTAACGGGGAAAAATAAGGCTTTGCTGGCTGCTATTCTGGCATTTGAAATTGAGGCAGAACAGGAATCCAGCGTTTGTGACGCCACGTTTATCTGCCATGCTAAAAGTCAGCAGTCTGGTAAAATCATCCATTACACCCTCGGCAGTATTTTATCCAGTGCATTAGCGCTGCCACAATCCTTTATTGCATCATGTCCACTCAATACAAAATGCGATAAGCCTGATGAAGCGCTTGCCTTAAGATCCTACCTTAAACAAAAATGCTTTACAGAAAAACTGCTTCTGAAGATTGAGGCAACACTAGTCGATTTATGTAACTCTTATGACTCGGATATTAATCTTGAGCACTTTGTAATGACTGATGAGGCTCATTATAAGCCCGAACAATGGCAGCAGGATGATTATCTGTCTCTATTGGAAACGCTCTATGAACCTGTTAGTGGGAATGATTTTTGTGCCAATCCTAATATTCCCTCTGAGATCAAGGAAGGTTTATTGCTCCTCATTCAGGCACTTTTTCCAAGTGTGACTGTTGGAGTAAATTTAAATACCAATACGTTGATAGTCGATGAAGTATCTTTTGATCATTTCATGAAAGATTTTCTTTCAACGACGCATGGTTTAAATCCTAAAATTTCCCATTTCCTTTTCGATACGCTCCATTTTGGTGTTGCCTTAACCCGAGGAGATGCAATAGCAAAAATTCAACTAAAAGATAAGACAATCTCTTTTAACGATTTAATTGAGCAGGCGATGAAAACAATCAATCAAACAGGTGTGGACGGGACTAACTCTCTCATGGCAGAGCAATTAGCACTGCGAACAAAAATGCTAGAATCATGGTGCATCACGCATAGCAAACTGGAAATGAATCAAACGCCCTATAAGTTACCTTAAAAGCTTAGGTTGACCATTGGCACCCTGGCGAATGGTCAATGTTACACAGCACCTTTCTGAATTACTCTTCGAATGACTGCTCTCTTTTTCGTATAAGCCATCTTTCGTAGAAAATTTATTACATCCTAACTATAAAGCATTTAATATGGGTGTTAGCAGCTGCCCAGGGACTTTATTACAGGGATTTACATGGATAATCGGTGGACTATAAAAATCCAGAATTTTGTTTTCTTATGGTTATTATTCCCTCTAACGCTCCATGCGTCTTTCATTGAATCGACCCTGGGAACAGCAGTTGTTAATGATGCGACGGCGGCTTATTACAATCCAGCCGCTTTAACACTTTTAAGCAAATTTCAATTGATAGCACTGGGTTCAGTTGCCTCTTTTCATACCCATTTTACTGGCCAATCAATACAATCAGCAACCGGGTTCACCCAGTTTGGTCATTCAGCTGCAAAAACGAATTATTATTTACCTTCTTTTTACGCAGGCTTGCCGACTAAGAATAAGGTGACATTGGGAGTGGCTGTTTTATCTAATTCTTTTAACAGGAATATTGAAGAACACTCCATTCTACGCTATGCCCAATCCGGTAATAGCATTCAGGATATCGATGTGGTTCCCGCATTAGGATTGAAGCTAAATGAATTTTTTTCAGTCGGTATAGGGGTATCTCTATCCCATGTGAATTTTATTTTAAAACCAATTTCTGGATTTCCCAGTTTAAACATCCCTGATGCGCAAAATCATAATGAAGCGAGCAGTTATGGTTTAGGAGGAGACATTGGTTTTTTACTAAAGCCAAACAAGGCAACCCTCATTGGATTTAATTACCGCAGTTCGGTTACCTATCGATTCAGCGGCAGAAGTGTCCTGGCAGGCAATCCTGACCTTGTTTCTAATGCTTATTCGTTTACTTTTTGGACTCCAGCACGATCTGTGCTTTCTATCAATCACTTTGTAACACCTTCTCTAGGATTTATCGGTACTGTTCAACGTATTCAATGGAGTCTATTCAATGAGATAGATATTCATGGTATAGCGGCAAGACTAGGCTCTGAGCCAATAATTTTGAATGCCAAAGTGCCTTATCATTTTCGTGATACCTGGCTTTTTACGATTGGTAGCCACTATCGTATAACGCCCAAATGGGTCATCCGAGTTGCAGCAAATTACAATCAAAATCCTGGAAACAGTCATTATCAGATAACCACTGGCAATGGGATTATTGCAGGCGCATCAATGGGGTATGACCTCTCTAAAATGATTACCATTGATGGCAGTTTTGCTCATGCCTTTATTCAAAATCAAACGATCAATATTATCACTGGCAGGAATTTCATTCATGGTGAAAATAAAGCCTCTCGCAATGCTTTTTCTTTAAAATTAACATTCAATCAATAAAAACGATCCCGCAGGTTCAAATACCTTTACTTCAATGTAACTGCGGAATCTGGCAAGTTGGATAGTCCAACCAATTTACGGGCCTGACATAGGCCCATGGGAGATATGATTTGTCATGATTGGATTTAGGAAATCTGCCAGTAATTTTATAATCAATGCAAGAACAAGGATACTGGAACCAAAAACAGCAATGGAATGAGTCGATAGGGTTGGTTGCTGAGCCTGCATATCACACAAGTTATCATAGATACTTGCCATGGTTGCATAAATACTTTGGCATTGAGCCAAAACCTCTACATACTCATCACCATTTATCTCTATCTTATCGACCTGTTCCATCATGTCCTGATAAAGCCCTAATGGGGTACGCCTTCCTGTCGATAAAAATGGGTTCGAGGAGGAAAAATCATATTGTTTCGCCGGTATTTGATAAGCGGTTAAACGATTACTGGGCTTGATATATTTCGATTGAACAATGTACCCGCCATGCATAAAACCGGCAACATGCACTAAAAAATGCGCGAGCAGGGTTTTAGGTGTTAATTTTTCTATGTCTCCAAGATATTTTTTAGTTGCTTCTGTTATCTCGTCCTTAGAAATTTCATCAGGATTAACCCCCAATTGTCGTAAATCCTCTTCCATGGCTGGAGTACGCCATAATTGATCCAGATAAGATAACGAAAAAAATGCGCTGATGACCGTTTTATCTGTTTCCGAACTCTGCAATTTATTTTCTATGGCTTTGATAATCAAAAATTGCTGGATCAATCGTGAGGCATATAAATCCTTGGGTATCTTTTTATTTTTAAACAGATACTCTGATTTAAAACGGTGATGCTCAGCTCGTTCGTGTTCCGCAGTCAGTTGACCGGGTTTGCCATTTTTGTAGGTTGCATTTAATAACGCTTTGCTAAACATTGGGTGTACTTCCTCACTGGAAAATGGTTGCAGAGGTGAATGCTAACTCATTGTGAATTATATAATATTGTAATGTAGGTCTGTTATCCAATCCTTTTTAAAACAGCGATTAATTGCCACTATAAATTGATTTTAAATGTTTTTTGATAGTCTATCGCTTTGCCATCCAAAAGACGTTCGATATGCGGGCGTATAATGTCTAATTCGGTTGATTTAAAGCGATTATCGGGAAAATAGACATGATTCATCGCCTGTTTCTTTAATATCGATTTATCTTGTTTGAGAGCCAACTTCACAAATGGCAGGAAAAATAGTTTCTTTATCCAGCCAGGGAGCCAGTTTTTTCGATAACTGATAAGGAAAAAAACCTGATGTTCATCTGTCGAAGTAGCAGGGCTTAAGAAAAAGGTAAAGGCAACCGTTAAATGCTGATGACTGTGGTATTCAAGCTCGGCAATTAAGGGCAAGTGGAAACGGCCGATAGAACATTTGCGATTTTTTTCAAAAAGGGAGCTTACCCAACCTGATTGTTTCGGTTCGTTGTCATAACGTATTTCAGCACTCACTTGATTCACATTCAGTGTTGCTGTTACTGATTGTCTTTGATCATCATGCCGGAGTAACCCTGCATGGACAAAATGAGTATGAGTAGCATCCAACACATTTTCCAGAATGTTTAATACCTCTCCTTGTAATTTTAATTGGAGTAAATGCGAATGATATTGTCTTGTTTGCAGGGCAGGAATTTCGTACAGAGGTAAGGTATCCTCATTTTTTTCCAGGCAAACAAAAACCAAACCTAGATGCGTTTTTGTGGGGTAAGCAGGCACGCGTTTATTGGCACAGTTTATTTTAGCTAAACCCGGAACATCGATACACTCGCCAGAGGTATTAAAACGCCAACCGTGATAGGCACATTGCAGTACCTCGCCATTTAATTTGCCGGCGGATAAAGGCGCACCGCGGTGCGGACAAAAATCCTGCAAGGCAACAATTTTTTCCTTCACACGAAAGATGACCAACGGCATCCCAAACAATAAAAAGCGCTGTGGACGAGAGGAAATTTTTTTGACAGGCCCAATTGGCAACCATTGGGTTTTTAATTGCGATAAGTTCATAATTTGTACCTTTTCACAATGGGGACAAAGAGCCAATTTAATAGCACCCTTATGGCTTTCCAGGTGAACCGTCTATAAAGTGGTAAATGCTTGATGTAGATCGCTGAATATTCTATGAAGGGTTGACCGCCACGTAATAATTTAAACTCCGAGGCACCAGAGCTTAGGTTTAAACAGCATCCCTTTTTCTCACTATAATCGAGTATCAAATAGATCAAAATTCGATACAGTGCGTTTTGATTCGGTAGATGGGTGTTGTATCCGACCAGGGGCGCAGTAATGACCTTTTCGCTTTCAAAAATGCCGATAACCCCTTGCAAAACACCAGCTTGATCCCTCAAACCAAACATCGTTAACAATTGATTTTTATGCCAATACTCAATCAGCTTCTCACTAAATTGAGGGTTGTGCTGTGAATATTTTTCCAAATAGAGCTTATTATAAAGAGTAACGATAACAGGATAATCATTGTGGCTAATTTGTTCATGGCTAACCAGCTTGTAGTTGCCTTTCATCAAAGCACGACGATCATTTTGGGTATTATTTCTTTGTTTAAAATCGCATAATTTGGAGTCAAAAATATAGACTTGCCGCGATGCAACCAGCATGAAATCCAATTTGGCTAATTGTTGGATTAGCGCTTCATTGGTATGTTTATTCAATGAGCGATACATGATTGCATGTTGCGGGTATAAAGACTGAATTTTCTTTCTTGCTTCTTCAGCACCATCACCCTTCCAATCAGGATAGGGATTTGTCGATAACAAAAAATTATTAATACAGAGATTCTTATTAATCTCGCCCAGCCGGAGCAACTTGCCCAGTGTTTTCATAAGGAGGCTTAAAAACAGGCGTAACGGGTAATTTTTAATTTTGAAAAGTTCATCCTGACCATAAGTCACAAGGGCGTTATAAGGAGAGCAAACGTAGGATGAACGATATTCTTTTTCATTAATGGTAACTGGAAATACAAAGCCCCCCATTTCTACTGTCATCATTTTGGTTTCAACATTTGAGATCCATTCGTTGCTGGCTGAAAGGACAAATGGGTCACTGTATTTTAGGCTTTTGTCATTAAAGTTCATGGCTGTTATTTTTCACCATTAAATTCAATATCATCAGTGGATGCGCTGTGGAAATTTTTCTTCTCTTTAATCATCCGTAATAAAATATTGCTAAGGGTAATCATGCTTTTTAGGCCAAGCCAGGGATAAGCTTTATCTTTTAAGATATCATGTGCTTTTTGATAATCTGCGATAAACCGTTTTGGATCTTTCCGTAAATATTTTGAGCCATGCAGCTTCATCCCAAGTCCAAGCATAAAAGGTTGTACCGGTAACTGGTAGGGTTGTCGTTGTCCGTCTAAAAGGTCAGACCAGTTAATTTGTTTAGCAATAAGATGAAAGCCGCTCGTGGCTCTTGGATTACATTCTAAAACAAAGGCCTTGTTATCCTCTAAAATAAAATCAAAAGCAATTTGTCCGTTAAATTTATAATTCGCACAAAAAGTCTTAATAAACTGGGTAATGGACTCTATGTCAACCGGTTCAAAATAAATGCCCGCCGCAGGACCTGCGGTGTATTTAGGATGATAGCAAGACTGTATTAATACGTCTCCCTCATGAGCAATGGCATAAGCGCAATATTCTTTGCCGCTTAAAAAGCGCTGCGCGAGATAAGGCACCTTAAGCGGCAATTCATCAATTGTCTTTTGACTCGGCTTGATAATGACATGGGAACCAAAACGGGAAAAGACTGGTTTTAAAATGATCGCTTGATGCGGTGGAATTTTTTTCTTGTCTTCTTCAACCGTCAATAACCAGCTTTCTGGGGCAGCCAAACCATATTCATGGATCAGTTGATTAAACGCATATTTGTTATGTAGTTGATTTAAACGCTCAAAAGGTTCACATAATAATCTGGTGTACCTGGATAATTCGTCATGTCCCTGGCTAATAAAAAAAATTTCTTCACAGGTAGGAATAAGCAAGTCAATTTTATTATCAATAAGGATGGTTTTGAGGGCATTGAGAAAGTTGGCTGGATTGCGATTGGGTTTAGGCAGGGTGAAATGTTTTCTCATTCCCTTAACAAAGCGTCCCAGGGGAAAGTTCATGCTATCCGCGCTATACACGTCATGACCTTGACTAAGCAGGCTTCGCATAATATCCATGCTCGCAGGAGCACGACTGCCAGTGACAAGTACGTTCATTTATTTTTCCTCGTTAAATCGACGCCTTCAAAAGTATCCGCTATGGCCTTAAACCTGGATTGGATCCGTCGCCGTTTGCTGCCTGATGGTTGTTCTTCATAATCCTGCCATTGCCAGGTTGGGATCAAACAGTTTTTTTGTTTGAATAACTGATTTAAATGATCGATGAGTAGTGTTTTATTTTCTGGCTCAGGAAATACCCGGATACTAAATTGATCCAGTGTCAATTGAACAATATGGTAATCCTCAAAATCCAGCGGACTGCCAGCCATTTTCTGACGCATGGTATCGGCAAAAATGGGGATGATTTCAGACCCTCGCTTACCATAGAGGACATCATCAAGACGACCTTCAATAGCAGTTAATTCCGTAAAAACAGCGTCTGTTTTTTTTGCTACAAGCACATCATCCAGACGATAGCGAATCACGGGTTGTGTTGTTCTAAGTAAATCAGTCACGATAGGAACAAAACGAGTCCCATCGAGCCATTCTTTTTCAATAATTAAAAACTCTTCATTCATCACTAACGCATTGGTTGTTTTGTCGCTAATAGCAAGAAATCCCTCTGTGCATTGATAAATTTGGGTAACTGGCTGATTAAACGCCTTGCTGATAACGATCTCATCGCTTTTTTCCAATACTTCAGCAACAGAAATTATTTTTTTCGGTGGTTGGATAGTAAGACGATGCCTTTGTTTAGCGAGCATCAATAAGACACTGGCAGGTGCCGATAAAATGGTTGGCTGAATAACATTCAGCTTCTTGATATGTTGATCCAAATCATCAAGTAAATCAAAAAAATAAAATTTGATTTTTTTGCTTTTACCAAGATGTGTATACAATTGATTATTTGCCCGTAAAAAGAAGGCTATTCGTTCTTCAGTCTTTAATCCATCAGGCAATGCTTTGGCAAGAATAGTTCCCACCCAGGCATCACGTTCTCTTGGGCTAGTCAAAAATAAACCTCTTGAGCCTGAGGTTCCTGAGGATAAGCCCACTGCGATATCATTCAAGAGTGGTGAAAAATCCCGCGTTGTTTCTGCTTTTAGCGCAATAGCGAATGCGTCATCTTTTTTAATTTGCCTTGTATTGATTTCATCAAAATGTTCCATCATGAGATGTTTATTAATAATTGGCCATTCCTGGAAAGGCTTATCCAGATAGTTGCGATAAAACGGAGAATTTTTTAATGTGCTTTTAGCGAGTTTATTAAATTGTTTTTTTTGATACTTAAGTAATTTTTCACGCGAGTTTAAATAGGTTTTCAGAAAAATAGTTTTGTAATAGTAATAAAGGATGCGGATTATCATGATCGTTTTTCTCTAATCCGTTCACGTGTATGGAGGCAATGTGTAGGGATGATATCGAGGTCTAGATTTTGTTTATAAAGCAAATGAAGATTGGCTATGGTTTGGATGTATTGTTCCTTATTATCGTGAACCAAATAGGTCAGGTTACTGGGATAAATCAGTTCCTCGTAGGCTTCTTGATGCCAGCAACTGTCGGCGATTAAAAAAGTAGCTTTTTCAGCTTTAAAATACAGTCCAATTTGACCTTTGGCATGTCCTGGTAAGGGAATAGCGAAAACTTGCTTATCGCCAAATAAATCAAATCCGCTAGTAAAAGGAGAAAGTTCTTTTTCCAGGGTGACTTCCTCTTTGCCAAGTACAATCAGGCGTTCATAAAAATTCTTGGGCAACAAGCCGGGTAAAAAACCTTGTAACAAGGCTCTAAACCCTTTCTTGGATTTAACATCATGAATAGCATCCTGGTGGCAAATGAATTTTGCCTTCGGAAAATCCCGTAAGCCGCCAATATGATCAGCATGGAAATGTGAGATCACAATATAATTAATATCCGTTGGCTGAATGTTGATTGCAAGGAGTTGCTGTTTAAGTGATTGGTTCAAAGTAACGGGGGTTAAACGTCGGTACAAGGAATAGGGAAAATACTTGGTAAGATGAAAAAAGCGTGCACTATAGCCTGTATCAAATAAAATATAACCCTGCGTTTTGTGCTTTATTAACGCACAGGTCGAAGGGTATTCCCGTTGTTTGAACTGCCCCTTTGTCATGGTCATTCTTTCGCAATGACGGCAAGAACCCACTTCAAATAAGTGATAGCTAATCATAAATCTTGATACCATTCAGCAAACATCTCAATACCCTGTTCAATATTGAGGAGTGGTTTATAGTGCAAGTCCTGTTTCGCAGCATCAATGTTGAGGGTTTGCCCTAACGCTAATACACCGGCACTATAACAGGTAAGTGGCGGCTCTTGCTTTAAACGGAATAAGCGATAGAAATTTTCTAAACAATACGCGATTACCCTGGCACGTTGATAAGGTAGGTAGTTAACTTGCAGTGATTTGTGGAGGGCTGTAAAAACCATTGATAAAATCGCTATTAGCGTTTTAGGTTCGTCATTCGTGATGTTGTATTTTTTGCCTTCCACGTTGTTACTGGCAGTTGCTGCCAATACTAAACTTTCTACAACATTATCCACATAAGTAATATCGATGATGTTGTGACCATTGCCAATAACCGGTAGCACACCCTTTCTTTCTGATTGTAAAATTCGCGGGACAATAGCGAGATCGTAAGGGCCAAAAATTGCACGGGGTCGAATGGTGATAACCCGTAAATTTTTCTTTTGGTAAGCCTCATCAATGAGTCGTTCAGCCAATAGCTTGGTCTGTATGTAGTGATTGGCTGGTTTTCGGGGTAACGGTGCATCCTCTTTAATACCGTGCTTTTCCGTAAAATCAAAGTAGATACTCGGCGATGAAACATGTATTAATCGAGCATGGCTGGGCGTTGCTTCAATAATATTTTGAGTACCAATCACATTGGCTTGATAAAACTCTCTGTAGGCGCCCCAAATACTTGAGCGGGCCGCACAATGAAAAATAAGATCAGCGTTGGCCGATATTTTTTTTAGTTTCTCTTTTTCTGCCAAATCCATAGGAATAAATTGGGCACCAAGTTGAGAAACAATTTTGCCAAGATGTTCATTGCGGCCCAAAGCAATCACATCGTGTCCTTCTTGTATTAAGCGCCTGGTTAAATTTAGCCCCAGGCAACCGGTTGCCCCAGTAACAATCGAAATCATGTTAATATTCCATAATCATGCCGCCGGAGGAAATCCCTGCACCAGTTCCCATAAAATAGATTAGATGGCCTCGTTGCAATTTTTTGCTTTCAATAAGGGAGTAAAGAACCGTAGGGATAGAGGCAGCCATTTGATTGCCATGCGTTGCATAGATATCAACAAATTTTTCACCAGGGATACGAAGATTTTTACGGACATGATGCATGGCGAGTTTGCTGGCCTGATGAGGTATAAACCAGTTAATCGCATCCATGGTTAACCCTGCTTTGTTAAATACGATTTCTTTAGTATGGGCAACTAACCGGCTTGCTAATTTAAATACTTTTTTACCATCCATATCAAATACTGCGTAGCGTTGATGCTCAGGATGAGATGGAAGAATACGAGTACCTCCTGCTTCCAGGCGACAGTAGGTCGAACCGATACTATGAGTCTCCATGTGTGTACTAAGGATTCTGCTTGTACCCTCACTTTTTTCTATAATACAAGCAGCGGCACCATCGCCAAAAATGGTACAGGTTTCCATATCCTGCCAATTAAGGCCAAATGAAGGAATATCGCTTGATACAATAAGTGCCCGCCTGAAACGCCCTCCCTCAATTAAGTAACCGATCGTCTCCAAAGCGGTTAAAAAACTAAGACAAGTGCTGTTGATATCAAAACAGGCAATTCCTGAGGTCTCTAGCCCTAACTGCTTTTGAATTAAGGCCGAAGTAGATGGAATAGCCTGTTCACCCACACCGCAGGCACTAACAATCACATCAATATCCGTTAATTTGAGATGGGCATTTTTTACAGCCTCAAGAGCAGCTTGTGCACCCATATAAGAGGTTGTTTCGTGAGGTGAAGCAAAATGGCGGGATACAAGACCAGATTTTTTTTCTACACTACCAGGGGATAAACCGAGTGTTACATCCAGTGCTGATGATAAAACCTTATTCTGAGGTAAATATTTCCCCATACCTAGAATCCGAATACAAGGCATAGTTCGTCTTTTTGATCGAAAAGAATAAATTTTAACCAAAAAGAAAATTATATTCTACTCCTCTTTACGTGACGTCAGGATATAGAACGCTATCTCTATGAATTTTAATAATTTCCTATTTTGGAAAAGGCATGAATTTTAGGCAACCCCAGATGCTTGAAAAGAATGTAACCCCTTTGTGGTTAACAGCGCTCTCAAAACCAGCTATCAAAACATTGTCCATCCTCCTGTTTGGGTTTGTCTTTTAGCTCGCTTGTCTTGATCGCTCTTTATAGAAGAACATGCCTGGCTATTGCCACTGGCGTCACTTGTACTTCCCTGTCTGGAATATTAGTCGACACCTTGTCCCTTTAAATTCACCAAAAAGAATAAAATTATACAGTTTGGACATTATTTGCGATACCAGGCGTGAATGACAAAAATTTACGCGCTATTTAAATAAAGATAATGCTGGATTAATATTGAAAGATATTTAGTTAATTGCGATAACAAAGTAATATTATCTATGAGCCAAAATTTACTTCTAATCAGCAAGAATAACTAAATAATGAAAAAGGAATGAAACACTTTATGAAAGGAAAATTATTCTTGAAATATATCAATAGATTACTAAATTTATTCCTTTGTTTAGTACTTTCAATGAATTGTTTTGCTGCCAATAGTGAAGCACAACTTGTTAAAAAAATTTATGATATCGAGAAAAGATCGAACGCTGTAATCGGTATTACAGCCATTCATATCGAGAAAAATAAGGTCATTGGCCATAATGGAAACAAGCGTTTTTTTATGGCAAGTACCATCAAATTACCCATTGCCATCGCTTTTTTGCATCTTGTTGATCAAAAGAAGGATTCCTTGAATCGTGTTGTTAACTTAGGCTTGAACAATGTTGTCCCCGGTTCTGGAACGTTACATTATCTCTGTGAAAGAAAAAAAATCCGTATGTCACTCCAGCAAATACTCAAATATATGATGGCCAATAGTGATAACAGCGCAAGCGATACCCTGCTTCAAACCGTGAATGGACCAGCCTATGTCACCAAGCGTATGCATGCACTGGGGTTCAAGAATATTGTGATAAACCGTTCCATTATTGAAATGATGATGGATACCAACCATGTTCATCCTTCGTTGAAGCAACCCCGTAGTGTCTATTCCTGGAAAAAAATATTTAACAGGACCCCTCTTAAAGAAAAAATGTTGGCCTGGCAGCGTTTTGAAAAGGATCCCCGGGATACAACAACACCTGCAGAAATGGCAAAATTGCTAGTCAAAATATATAAAAATGAAGCCCTTTCAGAATCCAGTACTAAGGTACTTATGGATATCATGGAGAAATGCAGAACAGGTAGAAGTAGAATAAGAGGCCTGTTACCTCCGTATGTAAAAGTAGCTCACAAAACCGGGACATGGGCAATCGATGAGCCGCAATATATCAGGTATCCTGGCTCCAACAAACTTTTCCGTTTTGTCAGTGACGTTGGAATTATTACCTTACCTAACAATAAAGGACATATCGCTATCGCCGTTTATGTTAAATCACGGGCAGTCAGTAATTACACCCGTAGTCGAGCCATAGCGCTGGCCAGTCGTGCTATATACGACCATTTTATGGCACAAAAATAAGGCATATTGACCAGCCCGATTACCCACCCTCGTGCAATCCAGGGATAGATTCCCCCTTTTTCAAGTTAATATCATTTTGTCAGTCATGGGACTCTAACAATTTAGTAAAACGCCCCAAAAAACCCTAAAAATGGTCGCCATTAAACCTGGATGAGCCATTTTTTTGCAATTATTCGTGGTGTTTAACTTGATTAGGAGAAGAAAATGCCACGATTAGCCCAATTAACATTTCAGAGAATCTTAGGTGCGGGGAATTTCGGAGAAGTATCCCTGTATCTGAATGAACAAGATGGCCAACAATATGCGGTAAAAAGATTCATGTCTCGCCGATACAGGGAAAATGAGTTTTACTCTACTGCCGAATCTGAAATGCGGAATTTCAATCATTTCATTCAAAAAATGGGTATTCCTGTCCACGATGCCTTTATTGATAATGACCAATTAATTCTTCCATTTTTTACCGGCAAAAAGCCAAACTGGGAACAAATACAAACTAGTTTAAAAGAAATGTATGCAAAAGGTTTTGTCATGGGCGATCCGAAACCAGATAATTTTATGCATACTCAATATGGTTTAATGCCGATTGATTTTGGCGGAGTTTTTGATATCGAGGACACGCAATTTCAGAATGATGCGCTGGCACGTAATTTCGTTGTGAATGCTTTATCCCGTTATACAGAAGCCTTTACTGAAAACGATCTTTTCGATGCTTATTGCAGTCTCAGTTGTGCCATGGATTTTGACCGCGAAGAACAGGAGGAAGAGGAAGAAGAAGCGATCGCTTTGGCCAATGAGTTTGATTTGCCTGGGGAGATTAATACACTTCAGGAGACAAATCAGCCTCTGTTGAGTAATTTTGAAGTAGAAAAGGAGGTTATCCCGCAAAAATCTGCCTCGCCTAAATTGTCTGCAAACGTTCAGTCTTTTTGGCATCATGCCAAAGAGCAAGACAAACCAACTCAACAAGCCAAGAGTGCCTGCTGTACAATACTCTAAAGAAGGCCTGCGGCATTCCGCATTACAGTGGGTAATGCGGAATTTTTTTTTGAAGCCTGAGCTATTGTCAGAAAAGCAACACCACTGTTCCTCCTCTATGACTTAGCGGATGAGGAATCAAGTAGTAGTGAGTGCGGTCTGATATTCATCGACAGGTTCTGCATCTGCGCGATACCCTGTCCTGGTAAAAATAATGAGATCGGTTGATTTCTCTAGTGAGTGATCAATAAACGCATTGACAACCTTGTGCATATCAGTTTGTTCATCGATCTCAGCGCGTGTTAAACAGGTTAAAAGATAAGATATTTGTTCTTTTACTGATAAATTAGGAAGTTCATAATACCCTTTCGCTATAGGCGATAACTGTAAACTAACTTTTTCTCCAGTGACTGTTACTGAGAAAAGAGGCTCAAACGTCAGTAAAGCGCCGCCAACAGATTCCAACAATACATCAAGTTTATCCCCTTTAAATTGAATCATTCTTCTCATTGTATGACCTCCTCTCCTAATGAAACTGTCTATTGTTTAACTTATCCACTAACCGTATTCGCCTCGAATACTTAATCCAAACACTGCGTGTTAGCAAAACCCTCGGCTCCAGAGCGGGTTTTATTCATGCCGCTGCTTGAGTAAGCAAACGTATAATTATCGATATAACATTGTAATGAATTTTTTGCGTAAAATTTTGAAGCTTCATAATCACTAAGCATCATGGCTGTTTTTTTTGCTTCAAATTTGGTTTTATTCATCCCGTTATAGGCATAGGCAAATTTATAGGCAAGCTTAAAGACCTTAAAGTAGGCTGCAGGACAGGTCTTACTGGTTATCAGGCTGGCAAATTTTTCTGCTTCCGAGGAGATGTCATTTAAGCCATCAGAACTATAAGACCATTTATAGGCCTCTTGAAATACCTCCGATTTAATACCACAGGTTGTATCATTAGGTAGACTGATCACTGCCTCAATTTGATTGGCTAAGTCATCGGTCATTTTTCGTTGTTCAGGGCTTAATGAATATTCAATGTAATACATTTTTTCAGCCAGCCTGTATAGTTTTTCATATAAACTGGTTGTTGATGCCATACCTGTTACAGAGAGAGTACTTAACGCTATAAAGACTAATTTGTTTATCAATTTCATTGCTATCCTATGTTTTGCACTGAGTGGTCTAGACTTTAAATTAAATTGTAATGAGGGTCGTACTAGCGAATTAGATAATTGCACAAAACGCTATAATTTTGAAATGAATTAAGTATTCGCCCGAAATAGCGGTGTCCTGAATACAGGGTATCGAACACGTATTGGTTACTATTTGAATTGCTTGTGTTTTGTTTTGTCTATACTTTAACTATTGCTTTGTAGAGGTGGAGTGCGATGGGCGGTCAGTTGCATTTAAATAATGGCCATCCCCAGAACAGGGACAATACTTGTGTTTCAGGTTACACAAAGGGGAATGAAAATTATGCCTTGAGTAATTTCGAGGATAATGATGGTAACGGGTATGATTTTCATGATCCTGATATTGGGCCCGTCCATTTCCGCACCTCTGAACATTACCTGCATTTCCAAAAACTGACACCTGCCGCCAAGCAAGAGCACCGTCGAATCTGGGAGAATACTCAGAGCCCCGGTGATATTTTAGATTTGAATAAAAAAATTCCAGCTGAAGAATTGCGCTATCAATTTCCTGCCGGACAGGCTTCCCCTGAATGGGATAGAGATAAAGTGGCTATCCAAATGCAAATCAATGCAACAAAATATGCACAATCTTCAACATTTAGGAATTCTATCCATAAAGCCATTGAGATAGGCAAGGGATTTAACGATGGGCAAGGGGCTGCTGTTATCATTGAAGATACCAGTACTGCTAAACGAGTTGAAAAAAACTGGGGGACAGGTCCTGATGGGAGTGGGACAAATATTTTAGGAAATACACAGACCGCCTTTGCAAACATGGTTGCAAGTGGCCAGGTTAATGTTGCCGACAGGATACCTTCATTACAATCGATAAAAAGTAATCCTTCTGCAAAAACAAGTTATGACAATGCAGAGCACCAATTCAAATCTGGTTTTCAAAAAACACTGATACAGACTCGTAAACAAGCAGCCGCCCAGCGTGGCCTAAGCCCAGACCATCTGACCGTTGACACATCGCAGTTGGGCGGCGGTTTGGTAGTTCCCGCGACAATAAACGGACAGGCTAGCCAAACCCCAACAAGCGATGATGCCCGATTTACACAACTAAATCGAAAAATGCATTCTGCTCATCCAACGATTAACCAGGGAGCTCCATCACATGCATCAGGCATGACTTTTTCCCCAATTCCCGTTTCGATTGAGAATGCCGGCTGGAGTGGACTGAAGGATGCCTTACATCAACAAAAAATTCCTATGGTATCAGGTGGAAAAACAATTTTTGACCATTATCTTGCCTCTTCTACAAGTGATAAAACTAAAATTGAGGCCACCCATTTATTGACAAGCCACGCCATAAAAAGTGTCATGGGCGATTTAAATACACAAAGCCAAATGACCGTCGTTGATAATATTGGCAAATCGACCCCCACCGTAAAACACGATCCTCAAGCCATTAAAATAAGATTCAATAGTACGGAAGAGGCGCAGGCGTTTGCAAAGAAATTAGCAGAGCAAGGCATTCATAGTCACACCTTCCCTGGTCAAATGAAAACCCCTCAGGGTAAAGATAAAAATTGCATTTTTCTAACCCAACGTGATTTAGAAAAAATAACAGAAAACTCCAAACTCGCGTCTAAAGAGTCAGTCGCGCATGGTTATCATGCGATTGTAACCGATTACAAGCAAAACGATTTAGAGGCTTCTCAAGACAAGCAGTTAGGAGGACATATACCCTAACGTCTAATCAGTGGCCCTGACGAAAAGTCTGCCGAGTTGGACTACCAATTATAACGAGTCCTGATGTAGGATACGGTTAACTCTATAGGGTTTCTTATAAAAAACGTCGACAATTCGGGCTGTTGCAAAGGGAGGTGCTCTTATGATCTGTTCGAATAAAACCTTGTTTCAGGTAGGAGTGCTTTGTGGCTTTCTTGATAAAGTCTATGAAGGGGATCACAGCCTCGCTCAAATCATGAAAAAAGGAACTATGGGCATAGGTACTTTTGACGATGTCCATGGGGAATTAATTGGATCGGACGGTGAATTTTATCGGATCATTGAAGATGGCATCGCTCGGCCTGTCGATCCGCAGCAAAAATCCCCCTTTGCCTGGGTAGTGGACTTTGAAGAAACACATCAATTTTCCCTGGAAGATATTAAAAGTTTCGAGCATTTTTCAGCTGAATTTGACAAACAAGCCCCCTCACTCAATTACATTTATGCTTATCGTTTTGAATGCTTGATGGATAAAATGGAGTGTCGGACAGAGTCTTGTCAACCAAAGCCTTTTAGGCCTCTTACAGAAACGATGCCGGGGGTGCAAGTCAATTTTTCTTATAGGCAGGTAAAGGGGTTGATCTGCGGGTTTTTCTTTCCTTCCTACATGGCAGCAATAAATATTCCAGGACATCATATGCATTTTTTAGATCGAACTCATAGGACAGGAGGCCATGTTTTTGATTTTGCATTTAAGAAAGCAATGATTAGTGTTTGCTGCATTAAAAATTATGAAATTGCGTTAATTGAGTCAGAAGCATTTAAAAATTTTAATAGCCAGGCTCAAAATCTGGAACGGGCAACCCATTTGATTGAGAAGCAAAGAAAATAGTACCAGGCTGCGATAAATTATTAAGTTTGCTTAATGTTTTTACGTTTTATCAGTTAAAGTATTAAAAAATTATTTAAAGTCACTTCTATGCCCAAGACAGAAAAAATAAAAAAAGAAATTCTTTCATCAAGCCGGCACAAAGATAAAGGACGGGTCGCACGGAAGTGGGCTAATACGTTCTTTTTTAATAAAGATGCCGCTACCGCTGCAGCGCGCCTTTTAATGAGCTGTGTTGCCAAAGGTGAATTTCTGGTAAGAGATTTTTCCACCACGGTGTTACAGAGACCCCATACCTCTTTTTCTATTGCAGATTATCTTTCACATGGTAGTCGGATTGTCATTGATTACCATGAATTAAGTCCAGGGCAGCGCGACGAACTGTTACGCTTGATCCCCGACACTCTAAATCCCGATTGCGTTGCACGCTCTGCGACTCATGATGCATCAAGGAATGGCGATGGCTTGATCATAGAAGGTAAAGGATTCCTTCTCGGTATGAAAGGGCAACTTCCCTCCGTATTGAAAAGCTATTGTGATTTTGGAATCAATATCGCCATGGGAGGGAATGGCCAAACCAACGAAGTGGGCAAGACCATTAGGAGTAATGGTTACAGCGGCCATTTTTATATCCATCGAAATGACGCCCAACAGTTATTAATGCTGGGACTTGAACAAACAGCCCCTGTTGCGTCTCTTTGGGAGTTATTTCATCAAAAAAAGCAGGACGCTGAACAGGAGCAATGGGGAACGGATCAGTATGGGCAGGGACATTCCCTAACCGGTGCCTCTGATACCTATACTGCGGCCGGTTCTTTGTATTTTAGTGATCCGGTTCTGCAAGTGAAGTGCCTGGTAGAAGACCACTGCTTCCCGCCGGACAAATATGGCGCCATGCAGGTGAAATTAACCAATGAGAATTGGTTAGAGATTAAAAAAATGTTGGAGGAAATGAACCAGGCCAATCAGGATCGTTTATTCCATATTTTGATAGGATCACCTGTTTCAGCAACGAAAACGCCCAGAAAATACAGCAATTATCTTGCTGTTGATTTTCGCCGCTATTTCCAAACCTTTTCTGATGTTTTTCTGGATTCAGCGCAGAAAAATTTAGTAAAAGACCTTCAAAATACATTGTTAAAATTAATCAGGGAATTTCAAGAAGGTATTGCCAATTATCAAGGATTAGAAAGCTGCATCCAAAAATTACTCGACCTTCCACTTCCTGCCCCCTACAAAAAGGCAATTTCAGATTTTAAGGAGTTGTTAGCAAAACAGCTTGAGGAAAATCAAGGCGTAGAGAAAAATTGCCAGCAATTTTTTCTGGACAAAGAATTTGAAGAATTACAGGAAGAACAACTTCTTACTTTGCAGAAATTGAGTCTGGTTGAAAATTTTTTTATTACTTATGCCGAGCTCTTCAAAAAAGAAAATGAACAGGAGTTATCGGATTTTATCGAGAAATTGCAACATTGTGGGAATTCATTAAGATCAATGACCGAACCGTCGCCTGAGGATATGAGCAAAAGTTGGCATGTATTACCCGCCATTACGGCAGAGAGAATAGCGCAGTTTAGGTTGTGCCTGCTAGAGGCGACTAACTTGCTCGCCAACATTCCTCAACTTTACTTAAGAACTGAGTGGGAAGCTCTAAAAGCTTTAGTTTCAAAAGATAAGGCCGAAGATTTAAAACTCATAGAAGAGTTAAGAGACAAAAACAGAGACTTACAGTCCAAGTTAGATCGAGCCAATCAAGTAGAAGATAATTTATTACAGCGTGTCCAGCAAATTGCAACAGTCGTGCAACTATTTGGTCGAATAGAAGGCGAAGTAAACACTCTTAAGGGAGAGGCACGGCAAGAGGGTGACGATTTGGTCAAAACATTAAGGGGAACTATCAATAATTATTTAACCAATATGGACTATAAGCTTAATCGTTTTCAACAGGATTGCTCCGGAACGCTTGCAAAACCAAGAGAAAATCTTTATCAAAGAAGCAGTCTCCTGCGTCTTCTTGTTCAGGAAGCGCTGACTGCAGTATGCCTGCTATTTGTTGGATATGCGGCGGGTGTAGTTCACAATTACACTCAATGTGGTCAACTTACCTTCTGGAATTATAATAGTCGTGTGGGAACATTGAAAAAAGAATTGGAAGCCTTAGTCCAGCCTCCAATAAGTTGCCCAGTATAAACTCAAACCGTAGCACAACCGGTTAACTATCGTCTGTGCGTAGTTAATTGGTTAGGTCCTATCCAAGCAATACCAGACCGATTGGTCGATCTAGTGAGGACCAGGAGTAGCAGTATTCTCTTCATCTAGTTTTGGTGCCGCTGCCGCCTCTGCCAGACTAGCCTCCCTTGCCGCACTTCGTCTCGTTTGAGCAAGTCGGCCTCCCGATTTCCTATCCAAAAATGATCCTACATAGTCTGCCAGCTCAGGGGGTAACAGTTCCCCTTCATTACGACGGCTAAAGAAACCAATCGCTGCTCCTCGTGTATAAGCTTGAATCATAGGATGTTGCATAAACTCACTTCGGAGTGCTTCACTCGATACAATGCGCATAAAATGGCGGGGCTGTAGTAACAGTTCCCCGATCTCTTGTTGGTGCTCAGGAAAATCCGTTGTTAATCCCTGAAGAATAATTGAGTTATCTACCAAACGGGTAAAATTATCGAGACGGGTGATCCATTGATACATCGCTTCTTTATATTCGGGAAAATAGATAGTCAATGTTCTCAGATTAATATAGTGAGATATCAAGCGGGTAGAATGATCAGGATTAAAAATCAACTTAAAGAAATCTTCCTTATGCTCAGGGAAAATCTTAACAAACTCGACTACACTGTCGATATCCGTGGTTAAACGTGCAAAATGATTCGTTTGGACGACACGTTTATACAACGCTTCTTTATGCTCGGGAAACAGTGAAACCAAGCATTCTATCTCTTTATAATTACTCGCAAATCGAACAAAATTTTCATCGCTAATCATGACATCAACTATTTCTGAGCGTATAGCCTGGATTCTATTAAACGACTCCTTTATTTCCTTAATCTTCTCTTTCATCTCAATTTCTCGTCTTTAGGTTCAAATTCATTTTTGATCGTGCAAGGAATCAAAAATGCGCATCAACAGAGCAATATTTGAACATAATGTACTTAAAACGGAAAACGAAATATTTTCCAGCCAGAATCCTTTTTTGGAATAAGCGTGAAAAAAAACATAATAAAACAGTCAGCTATGCAGTTAAAAAAGGGTTGTTGAAACGGAACCGCTTTAGTCGCGCGAAAGGATGATCAAGGTGATATCCAGGCCGAGGGGCAACGAGCTGGTCTGGTCAGGCAGGCTCGTTGCTTTTTTGTTTAGTGGCAAAAGGATTAATTAGGCCAGATTTCCAATCCATTTAAGACCGGCATAAGGACCTTGAAATGCCAAATTGGTTGCAGAGGCAGTCAGTTGAGGCAAGTCAAAAACACTAAAATAATTAACCACCATGTAGCCTGCATCGGCAATCAGAGTACCTCGAGATAAATTGTGGGTATAGGTTAAACCTAACTTCGCCTCAAGTTCCGGTATCACTTCTAAAGTAGAAGCATAGGACACGGGCGGAACGCCGGATGTGTCATTGGTTTCACTGTCACCGATGATCAGCGCACCAGCAAATTTTCCATACACTGCGAAAGCGTTTGTAAAATTATAGGTTAAATCCATGCCTAAACGAGGACCAGCTCCACTGAATTTTTGATCAAACCGATTATACGTAGGTGTAGTTACCCCCGTATTAGGATTAAAAATTGATAAGGGAGCAAAATTGCCACGTTTTAAATAGGCATACTGCACGCCGGCATGAAAGCGAATGTCTTTAAATAGACCAAAATTGGCATGTTGTCCAAATTCAGCATTGACAGCGTTCCAGTGAAGAGCGATTTTATCATAGGCAAAATTTAACGTATTGCCAGAAATCAAACTCACATAGCTAATGGCTGGTGTTGTGAATTCATGATCAAAATGAACCCAATTAACATTGATATCGGCGCCAGTTCCAAAATGGTAGGACCCCTCTAATCTAAACGCCCAGTTCCAATCGTTGTTTCTTTTATTGAAATTAATAGTATCTCCAGAAGTAGAATACCCTAGAAAATTGTAATGATATTGATTTCCACTATAAGTGGGTTTGAGGTAAAGGGCCTGAACTCCCAAATCCCAAGCAGTGGATGGGCAAGGAACGGTTACATTATCCGGGTTACAAACAGGCCCCATCGTTCCCGCAAAATTCAGACTACTACTGAACGCTAAAATGAACAAAGCAATTTTTTTCACTCGTTTCTCCCTAACTGACTCTACAGAATACTTTCTGACTATTGACCGTTACTGCGCGGGTAAATTTTAGATTATTGCCATTGATATAGATAGGGTCGCGCTAGCAAAATGCTATCAATTTGAGTGGGATAGCTCACAGGGAGGAATCGTCCCGCACTTACGCGCTAGGCGTTTTTATGTCTAAGAAGCCTTCCGGCTTCTTCAGAGGAGAGTGGTTTGCTCATTAGAAAACCCTGAATGTCATGGCATTGCCTTTTCTTGAGAAACTGGACTTGGTTTTGTGTTTCTACCCCTTCCGCAATGATATTAAAATTCATACTTTGAGCAATGGCTATAATGGCATCAATGATAGCTTCGTCTCCTGGGGATTTTGAAATATTCTGAATGAAAGACTGATCTATTTTTAGGCTATCAACAGCCACTTGTTTTAAGAGATTCAAACTGGAATTTCCTGTCCCGAAATCATCCAAGATAATGTGTACTCCCATCGATTTGAGTTTTTTAATGATTTTTTGTATTTCTCTATCAATAATAACGTTTTCAGTGATTTCTATTTCTAAATACTGCGGCTCTATGGAGTATTCTTGTAAAATACGTTGTACAGTTGCGACGAAATTGGGTTGCCTTAGCTGTTTGCTTGCCACGTTACATGCAACGGGAATTTCGGGCAGCCCTTTTTTGCGCCACTCTCTGATTTGTCGGCAAGTTTCTCGCAATACCCACTCCCCAATCGGCACAATAAGCCCTGAACTCTCAGCAGTGGGGATAAAATCCAACGGTAAGATAATTCCCTTTTTAGGATGACTCCACCGAATTAATGCTTCCATAGAACGAATCTGCCGGGTATTGATCTCAAATTGAGGTTGGTAAAGAAGAAAAAACTCATGATTGATAATTGCTTTCTGCAAATCCAACTCTTGTTGAAATTGCAGGCTTGTTTGTTTATTAAGCTTATCTGTATAAAATGAGAATTGGTTGCCGCCAAGGAATTTTGCATGGTACATCGCCATATCCGCATTACTTAATAAGGTGTTGACCGTTTTACCATCCGTTGGATAGACACTGATACCGATACTGGCATAAACATTGATGTTTTTACCAGTGACATGGAAGGGCTTTAAAAAGGATTTAAGAATCTTTTGAGCCACAGTAACCATTTGCTCTTCAGAACCAAGGGATGGGAAAATCATTACAAATTCATCACCGCCTAACCTGGATAGCGTATCTTCTTTACGAGCCAAGGATCGTAATCGTTCAGCAACCGCACAAAGTAACTGATCACCGGCGTCATGACTTAAGCTGTCATTGATCATTTTAAACCGATCCAAATCAAAAAATAATACAGCGAATTTCTTTTTATAACGCGCATGACTACTTATGATATGTTCAATACGGTCAATTAGTAATAATCGATTGGGTAGTCTGGTTAATGCATCATGAGTCGCTTGATACTCCAGTTTTTCCTTTAATTTTGCTTGTTCAGTGATATCCCTAAAGCTCCATACCCGTCCTACTGTTTGAGAACCAAGGCGATGAGGTTTGGAACAACACTCAACAACATTGCCGTTTTTAAAATAATAAGTCTGAATACTGGAATCATCGATATGGATAGAAAATTGTTTAACTTGAAGCGCGTGCTGGTCTGAATTTAAAAGCTGTGTTGACATGTCTTTAATTAATTTAGACTCATTTGCCTTCTTCATGCTGGATTCAGCTATGTGCCATAATTTGACGAATTGCATGTTGTAATCAACGATTTTTCCCTGTAAATCGACAACCAAAATACCATCCGAAGAGGATTCAATGGTTGCTCGTAATAAGGAGAATGATTGTTGTAAAGACTCTGTTCGCTCATCCACTAATTGATTTAAAAACTCAGTGTGTTTTTGCGTTTCCTTCGCCAATACCCATTTTTGAGTTAAAGCACTGGCTAATTGTCTTACCGCAATCACATCAAATGGTTTTTTCAGTACCAATAAATTATCACTTAAGCCTAAGGCATTGACTGTTTCTTCCCAGGAGTAATCGGAGTAGGCGCTACAAATAACAATTTGCATTTGAGGATCAATAGCCCAAATACGTTTAATGGTTTCAATACCGTCAATGCCAGGAGGCATTCTTATATCAATAAAAGCAAGGGGATATGGCCTGCCCTCTTCGAGTGAACGCTTTACTTTCTCTATCCCTTCAATACCTTGACTTGCCACATCGATTTCAAACTCGGGTAAGGATAATCCCGGATGTTGGGTCTCATTATCAAATAATTCCTCATCAAATTTATTTAATAATGTGGAGCTTTTGCTAACATTTAATATTTTCATAAAATCACGATGAATTGCCGGATTGTCATCGATCACCAGAATGCGAAAGGAGGACGTATTCATAGTCGACCTCGCGCCACATTTTCCTCGTTAGCGGGCAGTTCCAGGATAAATTGTGCTCCTTTTCCGGCACCGTTACTTTCAGCATTGAGTGTCCCCCCCAGATCTCGCGCATAAATTGCAGAACAATGAAGCCCGAAACCGTGACCCGTTTTCTTGGTTGTAAATCCAAAAGAGAAAATTCTATCTAAATTGCTTTTATCAATGCCAATCCCATTATCTGATACTTTAATCTTAAGATGGTTATCCTGGGTTCTGGTGACTGAGACAACAATTTCCCTGGCATCATTAACCTCCTGTAATAAAACAGAATCTTTTGCATTAGTAAGTAAATTAGTTAGGATTTGAAATAGCTTGGATTTATCTGTTACAAAATCACTAATTTCCGGGGCAATCTCAATTTGAACATCAATTTGATGCTTTTCCAGTATGACTGATTTTACAGCGTTACGAATCAAATCCGGTATTGAAATTTTTTCTGTTAAATTGGATAGCCCACTGAGTGATTGCTGCATGGCGATAATTTCATTGATATGACTAATATTGTTTTCAAGGGTGTTGGCTTCTTTTATATTCTCTTCATAGTCTTCATAGAGCGCTTTTGACAAGGCATCTAAATAAGGAATAATCAATTTGCCTTTAGGGTCATTCAATAAATAGTCACTTAAGCGACTAATATTTTCATCCAGCATCGTTTTGACAGCCGAGATTTTTTTGTAATAATCCTTGGCGACGTTTTTCTTTAGAATGACAGTAGACACATTGACGCTGTTTAATAGATTGCCCACATTATGAAGAATTGATGTGGCTACGTCGGACATTCCAGCAAGACGAGCCGTTGCTAACAGTTTATTATTGAGCTCATGAACTTGCTCTTCGATTATTTTTCTTTTGGTTATATCCATTAACACCCCGGATATTCCATTTTTTTCAGGAGTTGCTTTGCCTATGGTTCTGTACCATTTGTAGTGATTGTCTTTGCTTTTCACCCTCAACTCATAATCATAATCAACTTTTTGTTTCAGGGCCTTTTCGATCATATTCTTTAACCGCGCCTTGTCATTTGGATGCACCAGCTCTAAAAATTCAGTATAGCTAAGCGCGGTATTACCTGGAGGTATCTCCAGAATTTTAAAAAGTCCTTTTGACCAAGTGGTTATATCGGTATCCTTGTCATAATGCCAGTAACCCATTTTGGCGATGTCCTGGGCATATTCCAATTTGGCATTAATGTCCCGCATTTCTTTAGAAGAAATATCAATAGAGCGTTCCAGTAAATATCGATCCTGGTCGTTTTCGAAGTAAGTTTTATTAATCTGTAAGATAAATTCCATCCATTTTTCGACGTCCTGTGGTAATTCATCAGGTTTAATATTGAATTTGTTCAGCTGACGCTGTAACAGCCGGTGTATTTCCATATTATTAGAAGGATCCCTTGTTTTTATGAGCTTTCAAGTAACGTTGTAATGGTCATGGTTTGGTTATGTAATTCACAGTTTCCCACTGTCAGTGGGGAAAGCTCGCCATAAGAATAAAAGCCAATTTGAATTGATCCATCGAGTATTGATTGGAAAGTGGTTTCTGTTTCTTCTTCTGCTCGCCCACCTAACAGCAACCGTCTCCCTACACAACTAATATCAATTGCTAAAACAGGTTTTTGATTTAACCCATTATTTTTAAAAAGAATCTTATTTGCAGCTTCGCCGGCTTCGTTAGCACTTTCAATAAGCCTGTCAAAATTGGCACGCATTAGTTGGGCATAGTACCCCTGAGGCAAATCACCCGCAAAAGTTAGCGATTGAGATGTTTCGTCAATCCCCAAGATCGTGCGCACAATATGTTGGGAATCCGGATCAGAAGGGTTACGGATAGCGAGTGGATAAAGCAAACCAGCAGCTGGTAATTCAGACGCTCTGTCACCAAGATAGGTTTTATAGAGTTTTAAAGCAGGCTGATTGTCCAGTTCATAGAGAATATTTCCTTTCGAGCGGGTAATCATTCTCTCTGGGCCAAAAATATCCCAGCCTCCTCGCGAGCCATGCCCCACATGAATTTGGTCGCCATACAACCCGACTGCTACGATGCAATGATCTATAATTTTTCCATCGTAAATAATCCAGGTATTTTTAAAGTCTGCGCCATCTCCTGCCAGGCCACCAGTAATAGTCACTTCCTTTGCAGAATTTTTATTTAATCCTTTGATTAATTCAGATCCGTTAACATTTAACCCATCCGATAAAACAAATATACCTTTGGGATTCTGATTTTGGTGTAGGGATTTAGCCAATTGGGCACCTGCCCCCAAAGATTCTTCAGCGTTTTTAACCTCCGCTTTTGCCAACTGAAGCGTTGTAGACTCAAATTGAGCGACAGCGACGGCAATACTATTATCAAAAATATCAGGTCCAAAAATTTCCCCTGCTGTTGAACAGCCAATGATTTTTGATTTTTTATAGGCTTGTGCCAGTTCCTGAATGGGTTTTGTGTTCGTTCTAAATGCTGGGCTGGCAAACACTAAAATCAGGGTATTTGTAGAATCCAGCTCAGGGAATTTCTCAATACTCCATCCTTGGTTTTGAATGTATTGAAATGATTGAATTTTCATTATGTTAATGTTTATACCATTAATTTATGATTAATTATAGTACATATTCACACGCTTATTGTTTGATAAAAAAGGAAAAAAAGCTTTCCGTTCTCATTTTTATCGCATAAAAACTCCCTTTGCTGTTTCATTCCATTATTCCTCGCAGCCATCTACTTTATTTCAAAATGTAGCATTATATAGTAAAATATTATATTATTGGTTTTTTGGAGAAAATATGGGCATAGTAAAAATTTCTGATGAGTTGCACGAAGCAACGAAAGTGATGGCAAGAGCAATGAGTCGTTCCATCAATTCTCAGGCTGAATACTGGATTAGGATAGGAAAAATGGCAGAAGAAAACCCATCAATTACTTATTCTGAAATTCTCAAAATTTTAATTAATCAAGCCTCATCTGGTGAAATACGCGATGTTAGTGAAGACTTCTGAAGAAATAGAAAAAATGCGAGTTGTCGGTAATTTGGCTGCCTCTGTACTTCATATGATAGGACCTTATGTGACTGAAGGTACAAGCACCAATGAGCTTGAGCGAATTTGTCGCCAATATATTCTTGAGGATTTAAGAGCCACTCCTTCAACGCTAAACCATTATGGGTTTCCAGCATGCATTTGTACGTCCATAAATCATGTGGTCTGCCATGGTATACCTTCCGATAAAAAACTTAAAAATGGCGATATCATTAATATCGATGTGACTGTACAAAAAAACGGTTACATTGGGGATACAAGCAAAATGTTTCTTGTGGGCAATGTAAAGCCGTTTGCTAAAAAATTAGTAGAAGTTACCCAGGAATGCCTCTATAAAGCGATTTCGATAGTCCGTCCTGGAACGTATCTTGGCGATATAGGCAGCATAATCCAAACCCATGCAGAACAGCAGGGCTATTCGGTAGTACGGGAGTTTGGAGGGCATGGAATTGGCCGATCAATGTGGGAAGACCCCCATGTGATGCATGTTGGCAAACCAAATACCGGATTACAATTACAGGCTGGCATGACATTTACTATAGAACCCATGCTCAATTTGGGTCGTAAAGAAATCAAAACTTTAGGCGATGGTTGGACTGTTGTCACCAAAGATCACAAATTATCTGCACAGTGGGAACATACTATTCTCGTAACCGATCATGGACACGAGATACTTACCTTAAGACCCGATGAACAATTCTCTTATTAAGGTCATCATTCAAATGCGAGGTGGTGTTAGCGGCCGCTTCACACTCGCATGATGATAGTCTTGCAAGCCCATAAACTATCACGATACACTGGGCGCGTGTCACTGCCATACCGCTTATGGCTTACATGGTTTTGATCGCAAAGGATGAATGGATGGTTAGGGAAAGAATGTCTCATTTTATTAAATTAAACCTATTCTTAGGCTGCTTTCTGGGGTTTTCCATCAGCTTTTCTGCCGCAACCCATGCCCAGGATAGCCAAGGTTTTTACCTGGGTATTTCAGCGATAAAAGACACCTCCAGTTATGACTTCAAGCGCGTTGAAACCAGCCCCGGATTATTGTTTATTGATCAAGATCGCTTCGATTGGAGTGGCTCAGGATTTGGTGGCGAACTCTATATAGGCTATGGAAGTAGTTTGGCCAGCCGCTTTTTTTTGGGCGGAGAAGGCTTTTATAATGTTAGTTCCAATTCCGGGAATATCGCGTTTATTGATTCGAATACTCTTTATACACGCCAACTCCATGGAAAATTCCGCCAGCGTTGGCAGTATGGTTTTGCCGCTCGGCCAGGTATCTACCTCTATAAGCAGGCTCTCTTCTATGGTCGAATCGGCTGGATAGTCAGCAATATTCAACTAAGTGGTGGTATACAACAGACAGGTAATATGGGCGCTTTTGCAGGCAACTTTTCATCTGATAAAAACTGCCAGGGTCTTCAACTGGGGCTTGGAGTGGAAATACCTCTTATTAGCAGGCTCATCGCCCGCCTTGAATGGGACTGGAATTCGCTGCAGGATTTCTCAAACCAGTCCTTTGTAAGAGATACCAATCATAATCCCTATACCACCCTTCGTAACGCATTTAATCCAACCCTGGAACAGATTAAACTAGGGGTGCGATGGAATTTTTCCTCTTAATTCTGCTGACTGCTGAGTCAAAAGAGGCGCCCCCTTTATAGTTGATCAATAGAGCAACGCGGACTAAATGAGAAGGGGAATGCTCGGATCCATCAAGATTTGTTATAATTAATGCCTGACGATGTAAAGAATTGCGAACGATCATGTCACTTTTAAACTTCGAGCCTCAGTTTTATATCAAAAATAAACACCTTCAAACGATATTGAGCTCCAAAAAAAACCCGGTTACCGGATCGATGGTTCGGAATGAAAGGGCTGTAGCGTTAACCGTTAAAACGGATGAACCGGTCCATTTGACAGGGCTCTTTTCACCACAGCCTAACCAGCCGGCAAAAGGCCTGATTATTCTTCTTCATGGTTGGCTCGGCTGTGCTCAGTCCACCTATATGTTAGGCAGAGGCGAACAGCTCTATCAACAAGGCTATGAACTATTTCGTCTCAACCTGCGTGATCACGGCGCTACTCCTGCACTCAATAAAGGTCTATTTCATGGTGCTCGGCTAGAAGAAGTGTTTCAGGCAGTAAAACAAATTACAGCCAATTATTCGGGATTACCCACTACCTTAATTGGCTTTTCTATGGGTGGAAGTTTTGCTTTAAGGATTGGTTGGAGAGACAGTTTTGAATCACAGAAAATAGCCAATTTAAAACGGATCATCGCTATTTGTCCCTCCGTTAATCCAGAACAAGTGACGAGAGCCATTGATAATTCCAACCTATATCGACGTTACTTTATTGCCCGATGGAAAAAAGCCTTGCTAGAAAAACAACGCTGCTTCCCCGACCTATATGATTTTAGTAGCATTTTATTACAAAAAAATTCCTGGCAAATGACAGAAAAATTATTAGTAAACTATTCTGAATTTAAAGACATTGATGCTTACTTCGCTGAGTATCATTTTTCACCCGAAAAGCTTAAAGCGGTGACTGTTCCAATGACGATATTAACCGCAGAGGACGATCCAGTCATTCCAATTCGTGGTTTTAATGAGCTTAACAATATCAATCCACTCTTAAAACTCTATATCACTCGCCATGGCGGCCATGTCGGTTATATTAATAATTTTAGAGGCGACTCCTGGCTTGATACGATATTACCGGAGTTAATTTGAAGGCTCGAACTTGCATTTTGTATTCAACAATCAGGATTCCGGGCATAGCCATATTGACTTTGCTTGTTGCAAAATGAAACAAAATTGGTAAAAAAAAGAACTTCAGACTAAGCTTAAATAAGATGTAATGAAGTGAGGTTTGACTGATGAAAAAATTGCGCAAAAGCTCTAAAACCGCCCCTAAAGCTGACAAAAAGATCCTTAAAAAGGAACTTAAAAAAGTTTCAGGCGGGTCCGGTGAATGGGATGACTGGAGAGAAGCTCAAAGAAGAATAGAAGAAAATAATTATAATAATACCGATTTTAAAGATTAACCTGGCTCACACTATTCCCTACTCCGACCGCCGGTGTAATTGTTGACTATCATGCAACATCAGGGGCAGGTTTTCCATGGAAACCCTACCCCTGACATACCGCCCAGCTTCTTCAATAAACTAACGGTAACCCAGGTCAGTATTGAGCTGCTTCAAACATGGTTGCTTCGATGAGTTCCAATAGGCTGGGTAGAAATAACAGTGCTGAACCGATAAAAACTAATGAAATGGGTGTGCTAATGGGAATCCGCGTTGGATTATCTTTATGTTGTTTAAATTTCATAATCGCACAGACTGAAAAGGCCAATCCTGCAATGTAAGCTCCCGAGCCAATCACTCGTTCCAAGCCTTCAAAATTCTGCGTAAGACTTTCAGAGATCTCCCCGAGAGTGAATACTTGTCCGAATACCTTTGGCATACAAATCCACAAGCCAAATACTAGAATTGTACGTAATGGATTTTTTAACGATATTTCAAACATTATTTTCTTTCCAGAATAAAATTCCAAGGTGAAATAATTTCTCGATTTTACCTAGTTTCGAACAGAAATGGTGTGAAATCATTGCCCTTTGCAGGGCTACTATAATTTCGCAATAATTGTATACTATTTTATTGCAATTACCATTGATTAATCGTGGCAGAGTGAGTCTGTCGATTGACCAATGCAGCCCTGCGCGGTGCGATCATAAGAAGTCATCCCGCTAGAAAGGAATAGTCATAATGATAGTTGAAATGCACGTTGTTTTAGGAGGAGTTCTTCTTGGACTTGCTGCGGGAATGATGCTATTGATCCAAGGCAAAATTCTTGGTTGTAGCGGCATACTCTTTCGCTCCCTGGATTTTGCAACTTATCGCCCTAATATCGACAATAGCTTATTTATTCTGGGATTATTTTTAAGTGGCGTCCTCTTTAACTTTATTCAGGTTGTTCCCAACCCCACAACTATTTTTAAAACGACGCCCTGGATATTAATTCTTGGCGGTATATTGGTTGGCGGGGGTACTTATCTTGGCAATGGCTGTACAAGCGGACATGGGCTATGCGGCATATCACTCTTACGCAAACGCTCTATCGTTGCTGTAAGTATTTTCTTTCCTGTTGCAATCATCACGGCCTGGTTAACCCACTAAGGAGATTAAACGATGAAATCCATTATTTCATTAGTCGCCGGCCTGATATTTGGTTTGGGTTTAATTTTAACCGGCATGTATAGTCCCGACATTATTATTTCCGGCTTAAGAATTGGCGCTGAAACATTCAAAATCAATTTATATATCACGTTCCTTACCGCTTTATTGGTTACCTTTCTTTTATTCCAGCTGCGTAAATGGCTAGCCAAGCCTTTGCTAAACAAGTGCTATGAATTGCCGACCAGGGAAAAAATTGACTGGCAACTGATTCTTGGCGCAGCAGCTTTTGGCGTGGGCTGGGGAATGACGGGAATTTGTCCTGGTCCTAACATGGTGGGGCTTGGAATTTTTTCATGGCCGTTTTACTGGATCAATTTCGCAGGTATCCTTATTGGTTTCTTCCTCACACGACGCCTTGTTTTAAAACGAAAGTCACCTGATCAATAAGCAAGGGGCTTGTTCCAAAAGCCAAGAGAAACTCTTTATCAAAACAACAGCATACTCCGTTTGCCTGCTCAAGGAACACGTCCTCTAGTCTATCTGTTATTTACAGGCTATGAGGTTGGGAGAGCACCCGCCCAGACCACCTCAGGGACTTCAATGAGTTACACAACCAGGTTATGGCCTGCTAGTCTATACTTGTATTAGTTCAAATACAGATCACACAGAAATGAAAATAGACATCGAGGCGGTCAAGGCGCTTTGTGGTAATAGTAAGGAAGCCGTTATTTATGGCTTCAACTTTTACAATTACCAACAGCTTTATGAAGCAATAAATCGTGATGGAAGCATCAAAGCATACAACTCGGATGATTATGAAAACAAAAATGATGTAATGGCTAACAGTGGCCATTCTTACAGCAATCTGTACAACCATTTTAAGTTCATAATTAACGATTTATTACTGGAGAATTATAAGCGACAGCAAAAAGGGGAGCCTTTGGTTCCTTTAATATTCGTTGTTGGTTTGGATAATAACCGATACGATAAGTCCAGAATATTCGAGAGAGCCGATGATCCTTCTGACAAGGGAGTAACGCTTACTGAACTTCGACGATGCTATAAACTTGCTCATGAGTTTGGTGAAGAAATGACTAAAGTTGCTGGGCAAACATTTAAATTTGTTCGTCTGGTTAGCTCAGATAACGGTTATCAATTCGAAACAGTCGAACCATTCTGGAAAGATGAGCAATGGCAAAAAGGTTGGGAAGAGAGAAAAAAAACCACTGAAAAGGAAATGGGCTCCGAGAATCGAAATAATTTTTGGCGAAAAAAATTTCAAACGTTAATTGATGAAACGGACGAACAACACAAGAAAATCGATCCCTCGAATTCCTAATTTACATCCCTACTTAAAAAAGGATCTTATATCGAGTTAGGTAACAGTGAGTTGCGCTTCATGATGCATCAGGCAGCCAATGTTTTTATTCTCTAAACCCAAACCGATAGGTCAAGCACAAGGCTTTTAATTTCGATCAGGAGTACACATTGAAGCAGCCCAACCCGATTTTGTTTCATGGTTCAATGCGCTATATTTCCTAAATAACGTCTATTAAAGAGAATATTATGGTAGAGATCATTAATCTTAATAAAAAAAGGAAGGCTAAAATTCGTTTGGAAAAAGAAAAAAAAGCCTCTGAAAATCGCATTAAATTCGGAAGGACAAAAAACGAAAAGCAGTTAGAGAAACAAGAGAAAGAGCGTAGTGAGCGATATCTGGATGGTCATAAGTTGGAGAAAAACGAGAAAGAATGAAGCAAGTCCTTTAGTAACAGAATTGTCTTTAAAGTCTCATTCCATCCTTCATTGATTCGAACATTTAAAAGCTCCATCAGAACAAACTGACGGAGCTTTTTTTAGCGTTGCTAACCGCTTACTTAGCGGCTTTCTTTTCCTTCTCTTTGGCAATCACTGCTTCAGCTACATTGTTTGGACAAGGAGCATAGTGAGAGAATTCCATTGAGAATTGGCCGCGACCAGAGGTAAGCGTGCGTAATGTACTGATGTAACCAAACATTTCTGAAAGTGGAACATCGGCCTTAACGCGTACGCCAGCTGCGCTGGGTTCTTGGCCAGAGATCATACCGCGACGACGGTTCAAATCGCCAATCACGTTACCTACATCTTCTTCTGTGCTGTAAACGTCCACTTTCATGATGGGTTCCAGCAATTGTGGGCCTGCTTTTGGTATAGATTGACGAAAAGCGCCTTTGGCCGCAATTTCAAACGCAATTGCCGAGGAGTCAACCGCATGGAAACCACCATCAGTGAGGTTCACAACCACATCCAATACAGGGAACCCTGCTAACGTACCTGTGTTCATCATTGAGCGGAACCCTTTCTCAATTGCCGGGAAGAACTCTTTAGGAACGTTCCCACCCACAACGGATGTCATGAAAGTGAATCCAGAGTTTGGCTCACCTGGTTCAATCGTGTAGTCAATCTTACCGTATTGACCAGCACCACCAGATTGTTTCTTGTGGGTATAGCTGTCTTGAATCGACTTGGTTATGGTTTCGCGGTAAGCAACCTGAGGCTGGCCTACTATTAACTCAACATCGTACGTCCGTTTAAGAATATCAACTTTAATATCAAGATGTAATTCACCCATACCACGAAGGATGGTTTCACCTGAATCTTCATCCGTTTCTACTCTAAACGTTGGATCTTCTGCAACCATTTTGCCAATCGCAATAGCCATTTTCTCGGTTGCACCTTTATCCTTTGGCGCAACAGCAATAGAGATAACTGGCTCAGGGAAAACCATTGCTTCCAGCGTACACTCGTGGTTAGGATCACAAAGTGTATGGCCGGTGCGAACGTTTTTCATACCTACGATAGCGATAATGTCGCCTGCTTCAGCACTTTGCAATTCATTACGCTCATTCGCCTGCATCTCAACCATACGGCCGACACGTTCTGTTTTACCGGTAAATGAGTTAAGGATGGTATCGCCCTTATTCAGTTTTCCTGAGTAGATACGTATGAACGTTAGAGCACCAAAACGGTCATCCATGATTTTAAAGGCCAATGCACGGAATGGTTCATCAGGAGAAACGATAGCGAATTGTCCGTTTGGCTCACCTTCAGCATTGGTCAAAGGTTGTGGATTTACTTCATGGGGAGCAGGCAAATAGTCAACCACTGCATCCAGTAATAACTGCATCCCTTTGTTTTTAAAGGCAGAACCGCAATAAGTTGGGAAGAAGGCTAATTCAAGGGTACCTTTACGAATACAACGCTTGATGTCTTCTATTGAAGGCTCTTCTCCTTCCAGATAAGCCATCAGCAACTCATCATCCATTTCAAGTGCCGTCTCGATTAATTGCGCGCGATACATTTCAACGTCGTCAAGCATATCGGCTGGCACGTCAGTAACTTTGTAATTTTCTGGCTGGCCAGTTTCATCCCAAACGTACGCTTTACGGGTTAATAAATCGACAACCCCTACGAAACTGTCTTCAAAGCCAATGGGCAACGTCATAATTAAAGGATGTGCACCCAATACTTTTTTGATTTGCTCAGTTACTTTCAAGAAGTTCGCGCCGATACGGTCAAGCTTGTTGACGAAAATCAAACGAGATACTTTTGAATTGTTCGCATAGCGCCAGTTGGTTTCTGACTGAGGCTCAACGCCGCCAGAACCACAGAATACGCCGATACCACCATCGAGTACCTTGAGGGAGCGATAGACTTCTACAGTGAAGTCGACGTGTCCTGGGGTGTCGATGATATTGAAACGATGGCCTTTCCAGAAGCAACTTACTGCTGCGGATTGGATGGTAATCCCGCGCTCCGCCTCCTGTGCCATGAAATCGGTAGTTGATTCACCTTCGTGAACTTCACCCATTTTGTGGATTCTACCGGTAAGCTTAAGAATACGTTCGGTAGTGGTAGTTTTTCCGGCATCTACGTGGGCGAAGATACCAATATTTCTGTAAAGGTCTAAATCGTTCATAGCGCTCTTATTAACTTGAAATTGATTAAAAATTGGTTGCGTATTATACATTATTCTATCGGGATTTGCAGCATCTCTCCGCATGGAAATACTAAAATATAGAAAATAGGTGGGAAAAACAGGGGCAGGGCTTGTGCTGTGCGGGTTTCAGCAGGCGCTACGGTGCGAAATTGGGGTTGAATTTCGATCATTGAATACAAAATTCCAACCCTGCACCCCGAAATTCTACTCAGTTTTGCCTTGTTATTTTTGGAGTAATTTTAGTAATTCTTGCGCCCCAGCAGTGGATGAGGCCGGATTTTGACCAGTGACAAGGCGGCCATCTACCACCACAAAACTCTGCCAGTTTGCTGCTTTTTCAAAATGCCCGCCTAACCGTTTCAACTCCTCTTCGACAAGAAATGGCACTACATTCGTAAGATGGACTGCTTCCTCTTCGCTGTTGGTAAATCCTGTTACACGTTTGCCTTTTACCAGAGGAGCACCTTTGTAAGTGACATGTCGAAGCACACCGGGTGCATGGCATACCAGAGCAATTGGTTTTTCCGCATTATAGAAAGACTCAAGCAAGTGGATTGAGTCTGCACTCTCAGCAAGGTCCCACAAGGGGCCATGGCCACCAGGATAGAACACGGTGTCAAAATCCTCTGCCTTTATGTCTGCAAGCCTGACTGTTTGTGATAATGCTTTTTTCGCCAGCTCATCTTGCTTATATCGCGTCATCGCAGAGGTCTGATTTTCAGGTAAATCACTCTTCGGATCGATTGGCGGTTGACCACCTTTGGGAGATGCTAATGTTAATTGAGCGCCAGCATCCTTGAACACAAAATAGGGGGCTGCAAACTCCTCCAACCAGAAACCTGTTTCGCGTCCTGTATTTCCGAGCTGATTATGTGACGTTAGTACCATTAATATGTTCATTTACATTCCCTTTCCTTGTGAATACACGATTAAGTGCCAGATTGAGAGGACCGTATTTTTTCAAGTATAACATAGAGAGTTGTACTAATTATTTGGTCCAGGACGATTCGCTGGGCTACCTTCTTATAAACAGTGGAGTATGATGAGCTCTTAAAAATAAGGGATGGATATGCGGCGGCCTGGAAGTAACAGGGGTTAGGGCTTGTGTTTCATAGGTTTCACAGCCTGGATAATGTGCCTCAAAGGCACATTATCATACTATCAACATCATCTGAATTAGGCGCCTTTTCTGGGGGGGGTAGGGCTTCAGGTGGTTCAGCGATATTATTGTTTTTAACTAAAGTGGCTAAATCCGAATAGTTACGCACCAAATATCTAAATTCAGTGGGACTTAAGGAATTTTTATAATCGTCATGTTTCAACAAAATAGCCACCAAATCGCGCTGGCACTCCGCTAAACCAAGCATCCAGTGAGGCAATGTTTTTGGCCTTTTTTCCAAGAGCGTTTTCTTGCAAGTTTCATCTAATAAAATAGCCAGCCCATCTTCTGCATTATCCTGAATACAATTTAAAAATTGAATAAACTGATTCGTAGTAGGCTTGGCCAAGATAGTTGCCAAACGACTTTGCATACGCTGCTGATGCAGCTCTTTTGCTAATTTGGAAGTAAAAGAAAACTCATAATCGTCTTTAACGCCTAAACAAGTACATATTTTAACTATTAATTCCGTGGGTAAACTATCAAACATGGTAATAACCCCTTCTGTTTATTTAGTTAATAATTCCTTAATAAATACATAATGTTTCATTAATAAATTCGTAATATTTCATTAATTTTTAACCCTTATAATATCACAAAAAATGATAAGAATATTAATTTTTTTGTTTGTTTTACTGACATTTTTTGAGTTGTTAAAGAGGAAAAAATTATGCCTAAAACAATTGGTACTTTATTTACCGAATCTCGCTTAATTGCAAAAACCATTAATCGTATTACGGTTGAATCCGATCGCGTAGAATTGAATGATTGGCGCAATGAAGCAAAATTACTAGCCAGTCCCGGGGGCTCTTGTTTGTCTTCAACAACCCTTCTGGTTAAAGGGAAGCATGTCCCTACCTATGGATTTGATGGCCGTTGCTATGGCTTCCTGTTTAATGCCGAAGAATGCAACATTTACGATGTGAGCTCTACCGATTCGAATTCAAATAGAATTTCAAAACTGGCTAAACGTACCGAACGGAAAGGTGTAGATATGCTGACATCAAATACCGTAGGAGCAAAAACACTGGATGAATTAGCCGTTGAAGTGAAGGGTGGGCGCGATGGCCAAATGAATGAAATCATGCTCGATGCCTGGAAAAAATCTTGTGTAGGTTTATTTGTTCGTAGAATCGATCTTGAAAAAGCAAGTCCAGAAGGTTTAAAGCATTATTACCAATCGTTATTGGAAATCTCACTAATCCAAAAATACCTGGTCCAGGCTTTCGAGTATCCAGAAGATTTTAAAATTTGTCAGTACGAAGAACAAACTGGCAGGCTATTAACTACCCCGTCTCTGGAAGACATAAAAACGCAGGCAAGATTCTGCGGAATAACGGATAAAACTCAGCCGGAATTGTTTAGATTACTCGATGATAGTCACCGTTTTTCACCGTTGCCGACGCCTGTTACAGTAGGGGCATACCTGGATGCTTATAGCGGTTTTGATATAAGCCTCCTGCGTGATGAAATTATAGCAACTCTGCTTAAAGGGTTTGAGCCCTTTGATGCCAGACCCGTTGATGAACACAGTATCCTTTTAGAACCTGTCGACAGCATTGTGGGTATTTCAGAATCCACTATCCTTGAAACGATCGAACACTGTGTTGAGATGCAACGCTTGTCGACAAGTACCCAGGCACTCAGTTTAGGGAGCGGTATATTCGCCGTGCAGGCTGAAAGCGGCTCCACAAGCCTTGAGAGTGAGAAAGATGTCATTCTTACGCCTACGCATCGTGATTAAGAAATAAACTGCCGGAACGATGGGGGGCAGAGCTCGATTTTGACAATAAAATGCAAACTCAAGCGCTGTCCCTCAACTTTTCGCTCCCGCCAGTGACAAATCCCGTCAATGAATACGCCCTCCTTGATACCGCAATTAATTTAACTCCCTGTCAGCACAACATATTTCTTTATTATTTATATCTCGCTATCATGCGCCGCTTTTTACAGATAAATTTATAATGCCTCAAAAGAACAATAGCCCAACCAAAACACCAGCCGGCTTTTACTGGAGTAAAGATAGTTATTTCTTGAAAGGAGTGGATTTAATCTTTAAAACAAGCGTAACAAGTCTCACGACGTCCCTTATAACAGCACCGATTACCTTGCTATTAAGTAATAAACAATTAAGTACAACAATAAAACCAACCCCCTTGGCTTTCGCAAAATCCTCTTGGCAAATCTTTCAATCTCAAGCGATAGCTAATCAAAAACGTGGGGCTGTTAGTGTAACCAGCAAGCACATCAATAAGGAAACTGGTCCGGATGGCGTCACGACTGAACAGACGGAGGAATTAAAGCCCGTACAACGGCCTTATTATTCCCTTTTTACTTCGCTGACTTTTTCCCAAGCTGATACAGCACTTGGCTCTGTTTTTAATAACCGAGCAAAAATCCTCAGTGGGGGTATTGTCAAACCGGTCAAATTGACCGGCTATAATATTAGACAACTCTTTCTGATGGGATATCCGGTTAAGTCGCTATCTAACTTTATGAGTTTTACTGCCTTGCTAACGCTTTCGGACTCAATAACCAATCAATTACCTATTGAAAATTCTGCTGTCGCCAATTTTGTCGGCGGGGGGTTGGCGGGAGCCGTTTCTTCCTTACTGACTCACCCTTTAAATGCCTCCTACGACAGGATTATATTGGGAACCAGAATGGATTCTGAGACAAAATTAATCCGCGTCTCCAGTTTTTCCTTCTTTAAGGAAAAGATGAACTATGCGAAAACGATTGGTCTGGGCGAAATAGCCCAAAATTTTTGGCTGATAACAAGAAATGAACTCCCGGTAAGGATGTTAAGCACCATAACAATCTTTTCAATTATTCAGGGTTTTAACTATCTCATGGGCGACAGGCCTGTTAGTCATTTTTTACCCTCTGATCCCAATAACGAGCCAGGTGGTGGTTCCCAGCTGGTAAAATGATTGTGCAAAACCCATGCAGTCTTTAATTGAAGATTAGTTGGCAGCCTTGGTGGAACACAGCGCAATCAGGGGATTCGCCTGTCCCCTGATTGCATGGGTTAAAAATGGGTAATCGCAAAGGCGGTCATCGGCTCAACCTGCCCTGTAACCACCCCAACGGTGGTAAAATAGCGTCCATAAAAGCTCAAGGTTTTTTTTCTAGAGGTGGCTTGCATTGAATCGGGTAAATCCTCGACGATTTCCAGGGGTTTTTGCTCTGATTGACGCATCATGGCTTTGGTAAGCTGTATTGCCGCATAGTAAATACTTTCAAGAATGCTGAAAAATGCTATACCAACGTTAAGCGATGTCAGTTCTTGCCAAAAATAAGTTGATGTGTGAATTTGCCTTTTATCATATCCAATTCCACACTGATCTAACGCATCTGGAACCCTTGTCGTTGGCTGTAACCCTTTTGCTTTTACCCGACGCAACTCATCAAGGGCAGCATGTTTATGTTGCTCGTCTTGAGAGTAGTGACTGTTTACAAAAACTTCATGACCTATTTCAAAATATCGCTCCTGGCAGACAGCATACCTTGCAGCATCGTCTGCCGCCTTTGTAAACACCGGTAAACCTGCAGTAAGCGCAAAATCCGAGCGTTTACATTTAACTGCACAAATAATATTTTGTGCCGGCACATTTTTCGCAAAGGCTTCGTGACCGCTTAAGACATAGCCTGCCATTGCAGGATTAACCGAGAAATCACTCATAATCTTTTCGAGTTGCTGAACCTGCAACGCTTCCATGTCAAAAACATCAATCGGTTGCGGAGTATTAAAATCCTCAGGTAATTCGGCATCCGGTAAGGCCATGACATAAATATAAATTTCGGAGTCATAATCCACATGATATTGGTCACACACCGGAAAAAGAGGAGTTGACTCAAGTTTTTTGGCTAAACAAACCACATTATTCATGTCTGCGTCAGTGGCGGCTGTACTTGGCGAAGTTGAATACCGATCATTCGCATTCCGGACGCCGTGCTGCCACCAACTGTCTCCATAGAGATTTAAAAAATTGTTTTTTGATTGAAACCCGTCTTGAAAAATAGTTTTGGGGCTACGGGTATCTGCTCTATAGTACAAGCGCATGCTAAAGCTCCTCAATTTGAGCAAAATAATATCATGTTAAAAAAATAGTTGTCTATTAATCGGCACGTTAAAGTTACCAGGACGGATAAAGTAACCCTCATGGAGAGTTGGGATTCGTAGGAAATTATGCGATCCCCCATTGTTATATTCACTATAAGAGCTAAGATACGCAGCCGTTAAAGATCCTGATTATCACTATTCACTTAAGGTTTATAAATGTTAGTAAATTCCACACTCAAACTCGAAGTCGACAAGCAAACGGTTAATTACGTTTCTGCCTGGTCTGTTGGTCAACCGGCAAAATCAAGCGCTACCATTACGGTTGTACAACACGAAGGCATCATGTATTTAGTGACCAACGCGCATGCGGTAGCCAATTCAACTTATTTAAAAGTAAAATTTAATCAAGGATCTACCGAATTACCTGTAACGCCGGTGTGGGTTGACCCTATTATGGATGTCGCTATCGTTGAGACTACGTCGACTGAGGCTGAAGCCTTTTTGGGAACTAAAGTTAAACCATTAGAAATAAATACGGAATTTCAACCTTCTTCAACGGAAGTAAATGCCTATGGTTATCCCACAGGAGGAAAAAGTCTTTCCTTTACCAAAGGCCATATCTCAAGAACAGAAGTATCCACCATTGCCCATTCTCGCTTACCAGGGATTACAGTACAAACCAGTGCACCCATTAACCCGGGTAATAGTGGCGGGCCGATTACGATAGTGCGGGAAAAACAGGAAGAGTGTATCGGCATCGTCAGCCAGGGAGCCTCTTCACTCAGCAATGTGGGTTATTTTATTCCTGCCTGCACCATTGTACAAACGATAGAAAACTACAAACGCTTCGGTGCACTTAGGGCAAGGCAATTTATTGATTATGTGACCGTCCCTCAAGTCAGCTTTGAGTGGCAAACATTAAAGAATCCATCCCTAAGATCGGAATTAGAGATGCAAGATTCTCTTGAGAGTGAGCCATTGGGCATTCGTGTATCGCAAGTACCACCCAAGTCATGCGCTTATAATCACTTGCGAGAAGGGGATGTGATTCTTGAAATAGATGGCCATCAAATTCATGCTGATGGCAATGTTCAGGTCAAGGAGCTCGAGAATCCCATCTCTTATCTCTATCTTTTACAGCGCAAGAAATACCTCGATGAGATAGAGTTTGTGATTCAAAGAAAAAATGATGAGGGAGAATCTGAAACACTAAAAATTACGATTAGGTTAACGGAACAGTTAGGCCGCAGCATTGTCGGACCCAAGACCGACAAACCACTCAAATACCACATTCAGCCTTCAGGAAAAAACGGTGGCTATGTTTTTGTGCGTTGCACCCAACCATTGATGGACACCTTTACAACATCGTATTCAACCGGGCAAAAAGTCATTGTAGATAAATCCAATGTTCCGCCTATGTTTGGTGAGTTTTCCAGGCTTTCACCTAAAAAGGATGGTTACGAACTTGTTGTCCTACAAGAGATTCTTGTGTCAGAAGACACAGACGGTTATGAAAATTTCGCCCTTAACCGTGGGGGAATGTGTGAAAGCGATCGAGTGACTGAAGTCAATGGTGAACCAATAGCAAACTTATGGGACTTGGTAGTCGCATTAACAAAAGACCCAAGGAAACCGTCTTTAGTGAAATTTGCAAATGGCAAGGAATTAGTTATTGCACCTGAAGCCGCGCAAGTACGGGAAGCATTAAAATCGAAGTACCAAATTGCATTTTTTACCAGTCCCAAAGTTGCCCCTATCCTTCAATTACCCTTTTTAGATGAGATTAATCAATTGAATAAAGAGGAGGGTGCCGGGAATTCTTCGGCGATGTCTCTCAGCTGCTAAATGCCAAGCAGGCAGGACCAGCCGTCGAATAGGCGGCTTTGCAGGTTTTGTAGCCTTGATGAAGCCTGGCGTAATCAAGGTTTATCTCTCTCCTTTATCGTAGTTATTTATTTGGATACGTAGGGGCTGATTAGCTGCATTTAGTCTGCTCTCTCAACCATAGAGATTGGTGTTGGGCAGTGAATACCTTGATTACGCTACGCCTCATCAAGGCTTGTATCTACGCTTGAATTTTGATTGCTGGATACAATTAGCTCCCTAAAATTCGGTTGATGATCGCAGTAGCCTGATTATCACAAAAGATGGCATCCAGTTCAGGTAAAGTAACACAAGCGATATTGTGGCAATATTCCTGGGAAGCTAACGCATCAAGGCATGTTTTTATATCGTTCTGGATCAATGAAATTGTCTGAGCCAATCTCTGAGCGTGATCATGGTTCGTCATTCCTTTATATTGAGCAACTAATTCCGTTAATCCTTTCAATACTTGTTGACGCGCAGCCTGATGTTGTGTGCGTAATTCACAGACTTCTTTCGCCAAATCATGGGTTTGATTATCGCTCGTCATCTCATTGGTATCTTCGATGCATTCAGCAAGGCTCAATCTGATTTTATCATTATCGGCAGGAATAACTGGATTATTGGGCCCCCTGTAAGGGCTATCGTCTGCAAAGGCTACAGTCGTCAGATTGAAGCAAATAAATACGATTAATGCCAAGCGATTCATACTATTCCTTAGTGATGACAAGGTTAATTATTGCACTCCATAGAACAGTAGCATAGATACTTTTTTTAAAAAAACACCGGTATAACCCTTCTATAATTATGAAAGCCTGATAATTTTTTTTGGAACGCAATGCACGACAATATTGTATCCACTTTGTTGAGTCCAATTACCCTTTTGTTTCTGGTTAATGCCTTCTTTTTGATTTTTGTTACCTCGTTTCTTTGGACTATTTTTCTCAACATTAAATTCACGAATGTTCTATACCATTCGGTTAAGTCCAACGATAAAGCCCCTCTGTTATTGAAGGCCGTGCTCTTTTTTCCTATTGTACTTGTTGCGGTAATTGCAGAGTACCAGTGGTCTGTATTAACACAAGTCAATTTTTTCCCCCTGGCCAGTTCCTCCTTTGTTCGATTTAATGCGATAGGCCTTCTCGTTGCTGTAATTGCTTTGATTTTTATTAAACATTTGGATAAAACAATGGAGGTTCAAACGGTTGGGGTTCCTCTTTTTATTATTAGTTATCTTATTGTTTTGTATCTATTTTATTTAATCATTCTTATGGCAACTGTCATTACGCGCTTCAATGCATTCCCTGATGGATTCCTTAGACATGATTCCTTTCCTACTGCACAAAAAATCAATGAATATCTTCTTTTGGGATTATTTTTAATTCATTGGCTGGTTGTTTTCTTCACAGTCTCTTGCAAAACCACGCAACGCATTCTGTTTTTCTTAGCCTATACCCTTAGTCTTGCTTTCGCTTATTCAATAGTTATCTAGCGAACCAAAGCAAACGAAAGGCGTCTTCTCATTGATTTAACAAAAGAACGATGAAAGGCAGGGTTTACAGGCATGGTTATACACGATTCAAGACATGCCCGTAAGTTGTAATTATTTGATTAAAAAGGTTTTATCATGGAAGTTGGGAAGGCGGGTTGAATTAATGGATGTATCTGAGCCCTTTCCCTCCAAGCCTCGTTTGCTGCATCGGTCAAGAACATAATTTCACCATCGATATTTTTTTCACCCTCAAAATACAATTTATCAAAAATAGGCTCTTTCAATGGAGTAAAACCCAATTTGAAATAAAATTCACCGGATTTATTCGTTGAATAAAGGCTAACCCGCCCTTCGCAGTCAGTGCTTAAGCTGTATTCAAATACGGCTTGGACAAGGACAGTCCCCAGGGCATAAGCGCCCCGTTTTTTGGATTCGATAGCATCGATGGCAATAAAAGGCAAATTCACGTAAGCGGGCTCTAAATGGGGCGATTTTGTATGGTAAGCAAAGCGGGCGTAGGCTACATCCTGCCCATTTGGATCAATTAATACCAAATGAGCCGTACCTTCTACGTTATCTGTAAAGACATGATATAAATTCAACTCAAGAGGAGCAGCCTTTATACCGCTTTTCGACTCCACTCTCATTTCACACAGTCTAATGAATTTAAATGAACCGATTGAATGAACAGGTTTTCCAGTTTTTTTTCCAAGTACCCGGTTAAAATAGCGTGTAGGGTGGTCTCCAAGCTGTTTGAACAATTCGCAACAGTTATAACCTCTTTTTCAAACGTCTGGCAATAAGACAATATTTTTGGCAAATTCCTTATTTGTTGTGCGGAGTCAGACTCCGCATCGCTCCAGAATCCTTTGGAAATCTGGGTTACTTTATACATTGTTCATTCTCATTTTTTAATGAATAGATTGTAACAAACGATATCGAGTAACGTCACCAAAAGTCAGCGTTACTCGAACAGTCAAACGAGTTGTTGGTTACAGGATTAAAGGTTTCGATATTGATTTTTTAAAAGTAACAATCAAATTTGAATCCTTTGTTTTTGTGGTCATAGAGTTCGGATCATACCCCTTTGGTAGTTGAAATACTTGACTGTAATTGCTCTGAGAGTAGCTCACACTCTTGCTATTGTTTTGTTCTTGCGTAATTTTTTGCGTGACCTTTGCGCTAACGATTAATTGACTCTCTTTCACAGAAACATTGACTTTGCTATCAGCCCCTTCGGGTAATTTAATTTTATAGGTAATGTCATTTTTGCCTTCTTTAATTTCAACAGTATTTGTACTGCCAGGCTGACTCATCAAGTGATGTTGCATCTGTGAAAATTGACTCTTCATAAATTGATCCATTGCCCTTTGCATTTGATCCATTTGCTGCCAAATAGCATGAGGGGATTGAAAGAAAGCATCATTATCAAAGGGATCCTGGCTTATTTGCGGATTACTCTTTTGCACAGGATTATTTTGCTTTGCATCAAGAGCCATGGCTCCTTCAGATACCATCGTGATAAGAGGAACAGAAATTAAAATAGGAAGCAGTTTATTTTTCATATAAATCTCCTTTCTAAATGGAATATCAAACCTTCACGTCTTAGAATAGACCGTTATGCACGAATAGCCATAACGCTATTTTAAGTTCTCTTTCGCTTTGTTTGCCTTCAAAAGAGTATTTCCTATGTCGAGGCTAATTAGACAATTTCAAGTCATGCATCGCACACAGAACAAGAACGTTAAAATCCCTTAGGAATAGCATCTGCCAGGGAATGAAATGAATTGGCTTCATGACCTGCTGATTGGCATCGATAACCCTTGATTACCCGACGCTACACGGCCTTTCCTGACGGGATGTAAAGTTCGACAGATAACCCTTTTGGCAGAAGCCAATCCTCTTTATCTTGTGCTTCTTTCAGGGGTGAAATGCGGGGTAGAAAGGTAGGGGCTCAGGGCTTGAGTTTTGGTTGTCGAATACAAGATTCAAGCCCTGACCAACCCTTTTTAAGTAAAAAGGTATCCTTTAATTTGAGGCTGCTCCGATGCGCTTTCAACCAGTGAGTCCTCTGCTTCTTTTATGCCGTCCAGCGATTTAAGGCTAAAGAAAGCATCCTGGTATCTTCCGCAGCTGATTTTTTTAATAGCCGTATTGGTGAGATCTTTCAGTAAATTCTGCAGATAAACCTTCCAACCCAGCTCTTTACTCAATACGAGTTTTGCGCCTTCTATTGCCCCTTTGCAAGATGCTTTAAACCAGTCATCAGCGGCTACCTCTTCAATGCTATCGTCCAGAAGATACTCTTTGTACTTAGTTCGATAATTAACTAGCTCCATATATAACTCGCCAGCCTTCTCTTGAGCATCCTCATGTTGAAACTCAGTTGTCAGTATTTTTTGGGTCAACCCATTTAGCGCTGTTTCTATAGGCGCTAATTTAGCAGCAATATCCTTTTTCCGATTTTCCTGATTTAAATAGTGTTTTAGCCCTCCCAGGCTACACGCTTCAATTTGAGCAATCTTTTCTTCTTCGGTGAGCATGTAATCGCTGAGAAAGGTACTCGCATAGAAAAAATATTTTTCCAGTTTATGTTGAACATATTTACTTATTTTTTTGGTAATCCATTGCATATCAAAATAATCGGATACGTTCTTATTTTTCTTTATCGAAGCCAATGCACGATTATCAATACTGTCAGGTAATTTCTCCTGTTGAGAGCTTCGCATTAGGGGTGCCGGAGTAACTTTTTTCCAGTTGTGCTTTGTTTCCCACCCCCCTTCCTCGGGCTCGGCCTTGCGAAGGAAGTCATGAAAATCAGTCCCTGGTTTTAAATCACGATAATAATAATCTTCTATATGGGACAGCATAAAGGCATCCTCAAGCGCAAAGACACCGCAACTATAACCATCTCTTTGGCGTTGGACAGGCATATAATAAATACTATTTTTAATGCCCTGGAAATTTAAGGCCTCTTCCAGGACAGATAAGGCCTCTTCGTTGTGGCTATCAACAGATAGGGAGTCTGCACTGAAGATACTAACGCTGCCATTAGCAATTTTAATATCCAGACAAAACCCATGCGACGTAGGATTTTGGCCATCCTCCTCGCAAAAAACAACCCGAAATCGACAGGACATATTCGCTTTCGCGGCTTGAGTTACAATGCCCGCCAGCTCCTGTCTATCACTCTCTGTATTACTGGCTGCAAAAATAGCAGGGGAAGAATTCCTTCGTGAATGATGTACCCTTCCTGCTATCGCTAATTTTGTACTGGAATAGCAAAGCCTTCCAAGCTTCATTAAGTCGTTAAGACGCGCCCCATAATCTGCCATGTTCTTTACTACCCTACTAATAGTTTAATTTATTTGTTCAATTATAAAGCAAATAAGTAAACTTTTGAATGGGTAAAATTACCCATATTGTTAATAAATGGGTCTTGCATGTCTAATATTGATGATTAGAACCCAAAATTTGTGAGCATTGAAAAAAACATTTGCATTTGACTCAAATTTCAGATTAATCTGAAAAGGACTCAATAAGGAAAGGAGCTCACCATGGGTAACAAGAAAGTAACCTCTCGTCCTGTTAATGGAATTACTCGACCTGAACAACCTTACACTAATCAGGGAACCCAGCTTTTTTTTAATCAAAGACCCACCCCCCCAGCCTTGGAAGCTGGACACCACCACGAAGCCCAGCAAATACAGGAAATACAACCAGTACAAGAAGCACAACAAGTAGAACCCGTTGAAGAACTCCGCTTAGAAACGACTACTGATATTTTATTATTTGCCATTTTGAAAGAATTAAAAACTCGAAATGTGATTGAACTTGCAAAGCTTCAGGCGGAACAAGAAAAAGAACAGAAAGAATTGCAAGACGCTGAAGAAATGCAAGCGCGTGATGAGGCTCGGTTCGAAGGGATCCGATCATCCATGTATCTTTGATTTAACATTCTCCCTAACCAATTAACAGGCCACTGTTAATTGGTTTTTTTTCCTATCGCGAGTCGCCTGATGTGGCAGTGAAAACAAGGTATTCCCTAAGAGCAGAAATCGGCTTTTGATTGTAAGTACAAGTTTCAAGCCCTGATCCCATTGGATGACAGGGTTACGGTAAAATATAGATTACTAGAGCAAATAGTCCTGCTACGGCAACCAGGGGATGAAGAGCGACTAGTACCTTGGGTGCATAGATCTTCTTTTCAGCAAGGAGGACCAAGATTAAACCACCTAATGCCCCAAGCGTTAAGAGTACTAAACTGACAATGAGCAAGGGGGAAAAACTGGTCATCAAGGCAACGACGTCAATGTATACAAGGAGTAACCCACTTGCCGCCAAAAAACCGTGCCACGCCCGAACCGTTTTATTGGGGCTTCTGTCTTGTAAGATCGGAGGTAAGATACCTAAACCTAAAGAGACAACAAAAACAAAGATAATAAGGGCTGATATCAACATAGGATCTCCTGAAATCTATGTTAACAGAATCTCACTATAACTCATCGAAGGGAAACCCTGTAGTTGCTTTAATTATCTTCCCGGCTGCGTTGCAACGATCGTAAAGGTCTAGTCCTGCCCCTGAACGATCCCCTGACGCTTTCTTGATATTCCTACCATTTATCTCAATAATGAAACTATTATCTGGAATACACGCCGCAACCCTGAAGGAATACTAACTAATGGAACCAGTAAGCTTGCATTCCCTATTACTATATATACAACATGGCATTTCATTTTGTGGGGTGCTTGTTATTCTCATTGGTGTTTTAACCGCATTATTTCGCTATATTTCCCACCCATTTTATAACTCTGATACCACCAGCAAAATGGATATCAATCAAATTCGATTGCGATTAGGTCGAGTATTAACATTAGGTTTGGAGTTTATTGTCGCTGCCGACTTAATCGGAACAACGACTACCCCGGATTATTATTCGGTTGGTATCGTAGCCAGTATTGTTTTAATACGAACCTTATTAAGCTATACCTTAAACCGTGAAATCAATGACATTAGCCGTCAGGAAAATCAAAATAAAACACTGGCGTGACGAATTTATTGTCCTGAATTTAATTATTCGCAGGCCTTGATGCATCGCGTGTCGAAATCAAGGGTTACTGATGTTCCTCCAATAAAAAATAGAAAAATTTAGGGAACTGTGATAGCGTGCGTATGCAACTATTTGTGTATTATATTTTTTCATAGGGAGATGTGAAGTGAAATATGCTTTGAGTTCTGCACTGGTATTGAGTCTGGTAGCGAGCAGTGATGCGCTTGCTCTTTCCAAGGAACCCAGTTTGTGTGAAGGTTCATCCGCACTATGCGCCATGATAACTCCAGGCGGTTTATACGCCAATGTAACGGGTTATTATTTCCGTCCAAGTGAAACAGGTATTGGCATGGCTACCGACAGCTGGCAATATGGCTCCGCCGCCGGTGGTATTAGCGCCGTTAGCAAGCCTGCAGATCCTGATGGAAAATGGTCCGCCAGTTTTCTGGTAGGTTATGACATTCCTGATTCAGCCAATAACATTGAACTTTCCTATTTATATTTAAATAATAGGAATCATGCTGTAAATACCAATGGCGATGGTCCGATAACCTTTGGTGCCATATTTTTTCCAGATGTAACCTTTCCCTTTGCTCCGGGGCAAAACTTTGTCAGTGACGCGCAACTACGTTACCGACTCGATCAGGTTGACCTGACCGTCGGCAGAACCTATATCGATTATCAGGGACAGTTTATGCTTCATCCCAAAGTCGGTGTGCGTTATGCAAAACTGGATCATGAGTTTACCTTTTTAGCTCCGGGAAATGTGATGAGCGAATTTAGAGGTGCAGGTCCCTTGCTGGGGATGGATGGTCGTTACTCCTTGTTTCAAAGCAATTTTGGGCTGGTGGGCAATTTTGAATATGCTCCCATTGTTGGAAACATTAACTCTCATTCCTTTTTAAATTTTCCCATCTACGTCACTTATTCTTCTCCCAAGCGTGATCGGATAGTGAATAGCTTCACAGCCAAATTGGGTATCGACTATAACTATAGTTTTAGGAATAGTGGCTATGCCGCAGTTGAAGTAGGTTATCAGGTGAATCAATACAATAATGCCATGGATATGATCCGCGGTAATTATGCTGTTGCAGGGGCCCAAAAAGTTGCAGGCGTGGAAACCACCACTTTCAATTTCCATGGCCCTTACGTTAGCCTTAGCGTACATGCCTAATCCTTTCATGTGCGTCAGAAATCCCTGGCGCACCGTTTTCCCCTGCTGTCGACAAGGTAAATCGTCCGTTTGGCTGACATGATGAACTGATTCCCTTGGTCCTTTTATAAGCTAGACGACGTAAGAAATCAAAAGTATAGGTCATCCCTGACCCCATTAGTGCACTTGGGGCGGGCTTTATCCCATTGATGCGCACAGATTTACCCTCAAGAGTTTGTTATGACCGATTTAAAAACAGGCTCAGTCTCAAAAAAACCGAACTTGGTATCTTGATAAAAACTCACTTCGCCTGTTGAAATATCATGATGGCCTCCAACAATTCCGCATTCGCCTGCGTCAATGAGTTCTTTTAAAATGGGGCTGGACTCCATAACTGCCTGTACGGTTCTATGGATATTAATCGCAGTAACCTTTTCCACAAACTGTTCGTTACTTGAGTTTCGGTTTCCAACAGTATCTTTTTCAGCGCTCACAGCGGGTTGTATTTTACTTAACAAGGCGGTCAAATTACCCATTTCCACATCATCACAGGCGCCTTTTATTGCACCACATTTTGAATGTCCCAAAACTACTATGATCTTCGCCCCGGCTACTTTGCAGGCAAACTCCATACTGCCTAAAATATCTTCATTGATAATATTTCCTGCTACTCGTACACTAAATACATCGCCCAAGCCCTGGTCAAATATCAACTCCACTGAGGTACGGGAGTCAATACAACTTAAGATGATTGCAAAGGGATGTTGTCCATCAGAGGTTTCATTAGCCTGCTGCAAAAGGTTACGGTTAACTTTTAAGTTATTTACAAATCGTTTATTACCTTCTTCCAATAAATGCAATGCAATCGCAGGTGTAATAGCGGCTTGCATTTCTTTGGTCAATGTTTTCATCTTTATGCTCCTACATCGGGTCTAAGTATTAGACGGGCTCAATAAAATCTATCGTTTCAACACGAATTTTTTTCAGTTTTGCGTTTATCTTATAATCACGGAGATACTCAATAACATCGTAGGCAATAGACTTTGAATTTGAGCAATCAATAATTACTTTTGAATAAGGCGGGATGGCATCGAGGGCTTGAATGATGCTGGCCTTATTAAAGAAAGAAACCTCTTCTGCCAGTACGAGGTGATGAACCGCATGCTCATTTTCCCTGGTGATCGTCTCTTTCATAGAATAGGCATTGTAATAGCTGTGGCGTAAGGTATAAAAAATACCAAAAGCCAGGCCGATACAAATTCCTTTGAGCAAATCAGTTGCCACAATGCCCACAACCGTTGCAATAAAAGGGACAAATTGCTCTGCGCCCAATCGATACAACTGTTTAAACAATACAGGTTTAGCCAGCTTATAACCGATTAAAATTAATATAGCCGCCAGGCTTGCAAGGGGAATCAAATTTAGGAATTTAGGAATAGTGGCAGCGCTGATTAACAGGAAAAAACCATGAACTATTGTAGAAAGCTTGGTTTTTCCTCCAAAGCTAATGTTTGCGGTGCTACGCACAATTACTTGGGTAATCGGTAATCCACCACACAGTCCGGACACTAGATTACCCAGTCCCTGCGCTTTTAGTTCCCTGTTTGCTGGCGTCACTCTTTTTAAGGGATCTAACTTGTCAGTCGCTTCCACGCAAAGCAATGTTTCCAGGCTTGCAACAATGGCTAAAACAATAGCTGTTTTCCACACCTGGAGATGCGTTATTGCAGAAAAATCCGGTAAAGTAAATTGTTTGAAAAATTCCATTACATTATCCGCAACAGGGAGATTCACCAAATGGTCTGGACCCAAACTAAAATTCAAGGTTTTTGATTGGAACAGCAGGTTCATCGCAATCCCCATTAAAACAACGACTATAGGGCCTTGTATTAATTCAAAAACCTTATGTTTTTTTGTTAAAACGGTTTCCCAAAGAATCAGCACAGCTAATGATAAGATTGAAATTAAAATTGCACCGGGTGTAAACGCATGGAATGCACTACTAATAGACGCAAAGGTGGTTTCCCCATCTACTTGAAAATCTGAAAGGTCGCCAATTGCCTCATTATCATAACCCAGGGCATAGGGGATTTGTTTTAAAATAATCAAAAGCCCTATACCCGTTAACATCCCCTTTATGACTGAAGAGGGGAAAAAATAAGCAATAAATCCGGCTTTTGCATAGCCCATGATCATTTGCATAATGCCGGCTAAAATAACGGCCAGTAAAAAGGCAGGCCAAGACCCTAAGGTATTGATGGCCGTAAGTACAATAACAGCCAACCCCGCAGCAGGTCCGCTAACGCCCAATTGGGAGCCGCTGGCGATACCGACTACTATGCCGCCGACGATCCCGGCTATAATGCCTGAAAATAAAGGTGCACCGGATGCGAGGGCAATACCAAGGCATAATGGGAGGGCTACAAAAAAGACAATGATGCCTGCCATAAAGTCACTTTTGAATTCTTTGAACATATTAAATAACTCCATGGATGCGCCTATCGCCCCTGGTTATTGGAGGCTTCCGTGTTAAACGTCCAGAGCATAATGTCTTATGCATTTGAACCAGCGTCCTTAACGTCTGGCGCATGGGTCCATATCGTCTTTACTTCATTAACCGCTGAGCGGATAACTTCATCAGATTGCAATCCACCTTCAAGGTAAGCTAGTCCTTGAAGCAGCCAATCGGCTAATTCTGGTTGTGCCAATTGATAATAAACCTGGTTCCCTTCTTTACGTTGTTTGACTACCTTGTTCGCTCTTAAAATAGCCAGATGTTGTGATACTACCGAATGACTCGTTCCCAAAATCACTTGTAGACTGTTTACGTTTTGTTCGCCTGTATGCAATTCTTCAATGATTCGAATGCGGTGTTGGTGGGCTATCGCACCTAAAAACTCTGCCATTTTCTCGGAAATTAATTTTCTAGCGGGCATGATGCATTCCAATATTAGAATATTTTAATATACTAATATTTTAATACATGAATTTTCCTTTGCAATTTAAATTAATCGCTTCTTTCTTGACGAGGTTGGGTAACTAGTTGATGTTCTTTGAGATACTCGTTATACGGAGCCGGCGTTTATCAGCCAGAAAATGATAAATTGGGAAGATGGCCTTAGACTTCGACCAGTTGCCAAAACACCTTTTAATAGGCCAGGCTGATATTCGTTATCGATGCGTCATGACGTTAACATTGGAGCCGTGCTTGCAGCGTTTTATTAGGCCTTTAATCATTGGTTTGAAAGTCTCTCGCTTTTTTGCTTTGGTAAGGGTTTTCAGGCTTATTAATTTTTTGTGCGCTTGAAGGCAGGCCTTGCTCCCCATTATTTTTATAAATTTCCATCACATTCATTTCTATGCCTCGGCAAATATCTCCTAAGGGCAAATGGCTAAGTCTTTCCGGGGAGAATGGATTTTGCAGCTCTATCCCAATTTGATCCAGGGAGAACAAGGCATAAGCGACAAGTGCGGTCACTAATGGGTTTATAACGATCGAATAATCAACAAGGGCGATAGGTAGAATTAACAAAAATAATAGAATAAAACGCCGTGATTTAATTGCCATGACAAAAGGCATTGGGGTTTTTAATATACGTTCACAGGCTCCTTGACAATCTATTAACGTTTCACGACATTCTTCTGCTTTAAGAAAAGAAAATTCATTCATTTTATTTTCTTTTAACAATAGTGAAAGCAACCCTGCCACTTTGCTGGATATAAAATTGGGTTTATGAACGATTTTGGATAGCTCTTCCAAGGTTGTTGGACTGACTAAATGCTGTACTTCCTTAACCGACTCATCCATTCGCAAGTTGTTTTTCATTAAGTAAGGTATGGCGGCGATATACCCCATCAGTTGCTGGATAGAATGCTTTTCCGTTGATGACACATAATTATTAATTATTATGGCTAAATTTCGACTGTTATTAACGACAGTTCCCCACAGTTTCCTTGCCTCCCACCATCGATCATAACCGGCATTAATGCGAAACACTAAAATTAAACCCATCACAAGCCCTGCATACTCAAAGGGACTTATTGGAATAGCAAGCCACGGGATACATAAACTCAACAGGGATATGAAACAGGCGTAAAGAGTCACAACAAAGACTTGCTTTAGCACCTTAGGCGTCACTGAACCATGAATGGCGAGAGCCGAAGCAAGAAAATCAGGATACTCATACTTATTAACGATTTTTTTATTATCTTTCATCTTCGTACACGATTAAAATTTAGAAGCTAATCCGTTGAAACCTAACCCTCAAGCCAACCATTAAGTTGATTAACAGGTTGACGAGCCCCCCCATGCAGGGGGGCTTTTACCCCTATTCTTCCACCTTAATATCGATTTTTTTCTCAACCGATTGTTCTTTTTTAGGAATAGATATCTCAAGGACACCATGCTTATATTTGGCACTTATTTTGGCATCATCCGCAATTTTAGGTAAACTAAAGCGACGATAAAACTGCCCTTGAACGCGTTCTTTTCGAGTGTAGTCCTTATTTTGTTCAGTATTTTCAAAATACCGCTCACCTCGAAGAGTTAACACGTTGTTTTCGAGAGAGATGTTGATGTTCTCCTTGCTTACCCCTGGAATATCCGCCAGAACAAGAAATCGATCTTTTTCTTCTTTAATATCCACAGCGGGAGCCCAAGTGGACGTATCAACAAAAGAAGCATCCTCAAGTTGTCTACCCAACATGTTCTCGATAAGCGATCCGAGCTCCTTATAAGCAGGAAAATAATCACGTTTAATAATATTCATAAAAATCCCCCATGTTATTTAGCATAATCATTAAATAAGGACGATGGAATAAATTTCAAGGGGGTAACTGCAGGATCTTAAACGAGCGGGCAGGCTATAAGATTTCTAATTTTTCCTTTATAACTTGGTAGAGGCAAAGAAACGAATTAAATCACGGGTCTGCTGTAAATTGACTTGTGAATTAATCAAATTGAGTTGCACCTGGGTTGAGGCTTGCTCCCGTTGATTCACTAAAAATAGTGTACTGTCCCCTTCATAGAATTTTTCGCTTTCGCCTGCTTCAACCTGCTTCGCCAGTGCCAACTCCTCGGTTAGCAAATTCACTTGCTTTTGATACATTTTTTTAGAAATTAGCAGGTTGGTTAACTGATTTTTCAATTTGTCAAAGATGAATTTTTTCTCTGTAGCGATTTGTTGCAGTTCCGTGGTAGCAGTAATTAGCTTGCCTTTGGCTTCGCGTTGAAGCAGCGGAAATGTAAATCTTAAGCCAACCATGGCTGCTTGTGGAATTAGTAAGGGATCGCCGCCACTGCCATTTTGCTTGAAGGTATAAGCTGTGGCTTCCAAATTAGGTAATAAATCATTTTTTGCCAGATTCTGTTTTAGCTTAATTATTCGATAATACTTTTCGAGTTTACAAAAAATAGGGTGTTTGCGTATTTGGTCCTCAAGATTCGTATAGTCCTCGCGGCTGCCCGTCCCAGAAGTTAGGTCAACTGGCAATTGTCGTTCCAGAGGATATTTAGGCTGATTATTTTCATCCCTGTAATAAATTGAAAGATTAACAGCTGCTTGCTCAAATATCATTTGCCCCTGATTAACAAGTTGTTGACGCTGAATGATAAACTGCCTGTTTTCGGCAATGGCTAACCTGGCCAGATCTCCCTCGCTTGCCTGTTTAATAATCGCTTTTTGTCGTTTTTGCGCCAGATTTAAAAGCTGCTTGAAAATGGTGAGTTGTTTACCCGCCTGGACCCACTGCCAATAAGCTCTAATGGCCTCTTGATAGATTTTAATTTTTGTTGCACCAACCTCCTGATTGTTCATTTCAATTTTTTCTGCTTGCGTTAATAGTTTTGTACGCTCCTTGTCAATTAATCGATCTTTTAATAGGGGTAAGGTTAAACCTGTCCGATATTCTCCACCTGAATTGGTTAGATAATTTTTGTAGTAAATCGGCCAATCACCTCTACCGATACGATATCCGCCAAAGAATTTAAGGCCATTTGCAAGCGTGGGTATATTGATTTGATTGTCTGTATAATTGTTTATATAACCCCCAACAGGCTGAGAGCGGGTTTTCATATTCAGGTTAGGATCAAATTTCCCCAAAGCACTTAAATAATCGCCTTGCGCTTTCGTGACTTCCAGGCGGGCAATAAGAATTTGTGGGTAACATTCATTCACTCGTTTTAAAACAGTAGAGAGTGCCAGAGCATCCTTGCCTGTATGGGAAAAACAGGCGGGTGAAATTAAAACGAGAAACAAATTTATAACGGGTATGCACACACGATATTTTTCAAGTCTAGAGCTAGTCATGGTGTCGATTGCTCATCATCGCTTTCTGGCGGAAAACCATTATATTGACGCCAAAGCTCATACCATAAAGGGACTTTACCTAACTGGACCCATCCGTGCACACGTACACCTTGCCTTAGATATCGGTTATTTGGCCAAGGTTCATCAGGAATAATGACGGCGCGAAATAATCCTTGTCCATTATCGGTAGGGTCAATAAATGAAACGATACCACCGAAGGTTCCTACTGCAATTTCAGGCCAGCCACGAAATTGTATGGCAGGCCAACCCTCAAACTGCAGGCGGGCTTTCTGTTTTAAGCGTACAAAGGGGATATCATTACCACTAATCCATAACTCAACGGCGCGGGATTTCGTGTCTGGAATAATTTGCGCCAACACATCGCCAGCATTGACGACTACACTTTCCTGGCCTGTCAAACGCTTGAAAATAATTCCGCTTGTATGGGCTTTGATAAGCTGGGTTTGCTGGCGAGCAATACGAACATCGATATTCACCTTGTCAATGTTAGCTTGCGCTAAATCATTCTGGTATTTGGCATATTCAATTTGAGCTAATTCGTATTGGCGTTTTGAGTTAATACCCGAATCATATAATTTCTTTTGTCTTTCTAAGTTGGCTTTGCCTGCAAGAATAGCTTGCTCAGCTGCTTTGATACGTAAAAGGATTGCTTCTTTTTCCATGATCAGACGGGATAAAAGCTCCGGATCATTATCAGTGATATCGACAATAGGATCACCGGGTTTTACCACCATACCTTCATCAACGTACCATTTTTTTATTCGGCCTGTAATGGGTGAATTGACTGTGTGAAGTCGTTCAGTTGGGGAAAAAGCAATGACTTTTCCACTACCTAAAGCAAATTGCTGCCAAGGTGTCATGAGTAAAATGATTACGCAAATAATGAAAATACCTACTATTATCCTCAGTATTTTTTGTGGTTTTGGTAATTTAGCAATCATCGAATAGGCATACAATTTCATGATGGCAGCACCAGGTAATTCGATAGCTCATTGAAATGAGGTCGTTGGGTAGTAATCAGTAGAAGCGTTTCTTCCAGGGAGAGTATTAAGGACAATATACTATCCAGTTCATGCCCATTAAATGGATCCAGCACGCGATCAAGGACAATAAGCCGGGATTTAGTAATAATAGCCCGTACTATCATTAGTTTGGTCAGTTCCAATGGGGTAAAGACCGTTTGCCACTCATAGATTTTAGTCTGCAGTCCATCCGGCAAACCTACAATTTTATCGATGAGATTAAACTGTTTTAGCTGCTCAAAAATAGCATGACTATCCACGTTCCGGTGATTGAGTACCAGATTGTCGTAAATACTCCCTGCAAACCACTGCGGCTCACCAATAAGGGAGGTATGCTCCCTGAGTGCGATCAGGTTTTTACGGTTGTATGGAATGTTATTAATAGTAGTTGAAACATCGAGGGAGTCTCTTAATCCTAAAAGTTCCTCAATAAATTTCTGAAGCTGTTCTGTTTTTTCAGAAAAAACCAGCAAGGGATTACCACCGGATAAAGTTGCTTTCTCAACCGAAGGGATTTGGAACTCAATCAGCTGGAGCGGGTATAGCAATCGAGCATCAAATTCCGGGGCGGTATTTTCTAAAGGTAACGTCAAAACCTTTTCAAGTTTCTCTGCAGAAGCCTTAAGATCGTAAAAATTTTCTAATAAAGCGCCAAATCGTTTAAATGCATAAAGCAAAGCACCCAAGACAATTTCTGACGCGACTAATTGACCGAGGCTCAACTGATTGTTAATCACTAAGTAACCACCTAACCCAAGCAGCAGGCTGCCAGCTAGTGCAGACAGGCTATAGAACCCCACCTGATGTTTTACCAATTGTTTGAAATGACTATTTCTGGCCTTCAAAAAGCTGACGAGCTTTTTATCGACTTGCTTGACCACATAATTTTGATAGGAATCGAATTTAAATAAATATCGATTAATAAGAATTTCCTCTAACCATGCGCCAATCGCATGCTTTTCTGTACATTCGTCTTTGGCACTTTCTAAACCTTTTTTGTAGGGAATAAATATAATTAGCGAGACTCCCAGCAAGATAAAGCAATCAAAGGCAAGAAAGAGCGGGTGGTAAAAAAGAAGCAAAATTAACCCAAAGAACATTTGTAAACCGAGGTTAATCCCATATAACAATAAGCTTGCTAAAGACTTTTTGATGGTAACGATTTCAAAAAAACGATTAACTAATTCCGGTCCATGATGGGTTGAAAAAATTTCAAGCGAAAGGTTAGTGAAGCGCTTGGCGAGATTCAGGCTAATTTTGACCATTAATTTTTGTTGAATGATTTCAATAATGACAATTTGCCACACGCTGAGTGCACCCAGACCTATCATCAGAATAAGAACAGTCAAACTTAAGGTAATCACAGGCTGTAATAATTTGCCGAATGCAATTAAATTAACCAGGATTTGTGCTGCAACTGGAACCACCAAGGACAAAATACTAATCATGAAACTAATAATAATAATCGAAAGCATTGTCGAGCGGTCTAACACATCCATAATTGAAAATGCTGGATTTTTATTCATTTCAGGTTACTTCCTTGCATCGTTAAATCCACTTTATAGGAACTTATTGATTATAAATATTAATACTTCATTTTTTTTAATATAAAAAATTCCAGTGACTCCACTGCCTTGCTATTGTCCTTCTTTTTTAACAGGGAAATATGGATGTCGTCCAAGGCAGGTAAAAAATCATAGTCAAGCCGCTCGAGGTAAGGAGGAATCATTGTGCGTTGAATAGCAGTGATACCCAATCCAGCCCGTACAGCCGCCATCTTGCTGGCATAACTTGGGCTGCTATATACCAGTTGCCAATTAAGATTAGCCTTGGCCAGCGCATTAATGACGTTACCCCGATAGACGCAAGGCTTCGGTGATAATACGAGAGGTATCCCGGTCCCTTTATCCAGGGAAGGAAGCAGTTCTTTCTTCCCAATCCACTCAACCGGCTCACTCCAGACATTGAGCCCGTCATCAAAGATATCTTGTTGCGTCGTTTTTATCAGGATTAGATCAAATTTTCCCTGATTGAATTTCTCGATCAGGTTAAGCGTCAGATCACATTCCACATTGAGGATAACTCTGGGGTGCAATCGTGCGAACTCAACGAGTACATCGGATAATATCATTGTGGCAAAATCTTCAGGTAACCCGAACCGGATTTCACCCTCCAGTTCCGGCTCTTTGAATCGATCTAGCAATTCCCGGTGTAGTTCATAGATACGCTTTGCATAACCTAAAAAAATTTCTCCATCCGTGGTTAATGACAACTCTTTGCCTCTGTTAATCAGCGGTTTTTCTACAAGGGATTCCAATTTGGCAATTTGCTGGCTGATTGCAGATTGGGTGCGCCCAACTCGTTCAGCTGCTTTGGTAAAACTTCTTGTTTCCGCCACCGAGAGGAAGCACTGCAGGGTAATCGTATCAATGCTCATTAGAATTCCTAATAATAATCATAACTATTTTTAATTTAACTTATATCACTTTATCTAATATATTCCAATCGTATCAGAAACATTTCTAATGAGGAATACTGTGAACATTCAAATGACTTTCTTTGTTGCCCTTCTCGCCTGCCCCTTCTTCGCGCTGATAGTGAACTGCCTTGCAGGAAGAAAGCAACCCATGGTAACGGCCCATATCGCCAGTTTATTGATTGGTATTGGCTTTTTAACAGGCTTGATACTGTTGATCAGCACTCCCTCATCAACAGCGCCTTCTGTTTATTGGTTATTCGGCCTTAATACCCTAAGTTTATTGCTGTGCACCTTAATCTTGTTTGTGAGCTTTGTGGTGCATCGCTTTTCCATAAGATATATGGATGGCGACAGGCTTTATTCCCGTTACTTTTTTACCCTTGCCAGCATTACCCTCAGTGCAACATTCATGGTTCTTGCTGACAACCTCGTCCTGTTTTGGATCTCCTGGTCGCTGAGCAATGTCTTTCTAATACTGCTTATGGTGCATAAAAGCCAATGGTCTGCTGCTAAAAATTCAGGTTGGTTGGCTCTCAACACGCTACTTCCAGGAAGTTTAAGCCTATTGGCAGTGTTCATTTTGATGGCTGTAAATACTCACACCTTGTCTATGCAGCACTTACTCAGCCAATCCAATGTAATTTTTACACCCGCTCTCTTTCTTGCCCTGGGGCTGATAATGTGTACGGCAGTGACCCAATCGGCGTTGTGGCCATTTCACCGCTGGCTCATAAGCTCCTTGAACTCACCAACGCCAGTATCTGCACTGATGCATGCGGGACTCGTTAATGGCGGCGGCATTCTGATTGTTAAATTCGCCCCCTTATTTGCCATTAACAAAGAACCACTGGCGGTTTTATTTATACTGGGTGCCGTATCCGCCTTATTGGGTACGATTTGGAAGTTAATGCAAACTGACATTAAACGCATGCTTGCCTGCTCCACGATGGCTCAGATGGGGTTTATGATGATGCAATGCGGTGTAGGTTTATTTGCCGCAGCGATAGCACATCTTTGCTGGCATGGTTTATTCAAGGCCTACCTGTTTTTAAGTTCAGGCTCGGCAGTTAAACAGAAAAAATCAGAGGTTACCCCTTCGAAAGCGTCTCCTGGGCTACTGGTCGCTTCTCTTGCCGGTGGGTTGGTTGCGATGACTGCTTTTGCCTTTGCCACGAATAAGCCTGTTTCCTTCTTCGAAGCCAGTGCTTTTGTCTTGTTTTTTGCTTTCATCGCTGGAGCGCAACTCATGCTTACATGGGTTCGTAGCCACCAGACACCTTTAAGCGTGCTATCAGGGCTCCTGCTTACTTCGTTTTCTGGCCTCCTGTATGGCGGAAGCATTCACCTTGTTGAGCTTTTGATACCGAGCCTATTAACCATCCAGGCTGCACAACTATCGCTGCTCCACTGGTTCGTAATGATTTTATTCGGTTCCTTGTGGGCAATATTTAATCTTGGAGTACATCAAACCATGGCGAAATCCAAATTTGGATGCTGGCTTTATATCACTTTGTTTAATGCTGGCCAGCCATCAAGAAGAACAGTGACTGCTTTACGAAACGATTATAACTACTAATTTGTTAAGGAGTTTTTATGGCTACTGCAAAAATTTTATCTGAAAAAGAGATGACCAGTACTCGTCCTAAAAAAGAGGAAGCGGCTTTTCATCACACCAAAAAGGAAGACCTTCAAATACAAGCCCTGGTGCACAATGCCGCAAAATGCATTGCGCCTGTTTGGCCGCTTGAAACGTTTATCGCTTGTAATCCTTTGCAAGGATTTGAAGCACAATCTTTTGAAGAGGCACTGGCTAAAGGCGGCTTTAGACGTCAAAGGGCAGAGCGTAATCTTCCTTTGGAAGAGGTTAATCTGCAAATGATTAAATGGTGTGGTGGTTTTTTTGATGCCGGGCAAGGAAGTATTGAAATGCCGCATCGTGATAAGGGTTTTTATTTTGGGTTCTTAAAACTGGCTTCTTTTGATAAGCAATTGCACCAAAATAAAAAAGAGTCAAAAGAATTTTTGCGGCAATTACCTGAGTCAGCCGAAGAAGCAATTAACCTGTGCCTTTCAAGACTGAATGTTCCTCAGGGACAAGAAGAAGCGTTTCTTGCCAAGACACTTTGTTATTTACCCGGGTGGGCAGGTTTTGTGAAATGGAAGACGGATTGGCAGAACTCAAAACAGCCCGATGAAAAGCCCGTTACCCTCACCGATTTCATCGCCGTGCGCCTGGTGCTGACTTGTGTGCTCTGGCCTGATGCAATCCAAGAAAAAAAAAGCGTCGAAGATGGCTCTTTGGTTAAAAAAATGATGGCGCAACTAAAAAGCAAGGAAGATTCTTACCGGCAGAAGCTATTGAGCCAACTTTTGCCAGAGGTCAAAAAAGGCGAGGTCCCTGTTTCGCGCAGAAGCGCTCAGTTAGTGTTTTGCATCGATGTTCGTTCTGAACCTTTCCGCCGCGCAATCGAGTCTTTAGGGCATTACGAGACCTTGGGTTTTGCCGGATTTTTTGGTCTACCTGTTCAAGTCAATGAGTTTGATGTTAATAAAACTAAAGAGTGTTGTCCTGTCTTATTAAAGCCGAAGTATGCCATTAAAGAAGTACCCGTTGCTGCGAACAAAGACGATTTTGAGCGTTATCAGCGAGGCAAAGCACTTATTAACAGTTTTACAAGCCTCTATGGCCAATTGAAGCATAATTTTTCAACACCCTTTGCATTGGTTGAATCGTTAGGACTGTGGTGTGGTTTGAACATGACTTTAAAATCGTTATCACCAACACTCAGTAAACATTCAGTGTCTGCCATCAACAACTGGTTGAAGCCTGCTCTCCCAACTAAAGTGACCTATGAGTTAAGTGAAACGGATCCAGAGCATGGTTTGTCTGTACAAGAGCAGATTAATTATGCAGAAACGGTATTGCGTCTCATGGGACTCACTTCAGGTTTTGCCAAACTCATTCTTCTTTGCGGGCATGGAAGTACGACAGAAAATAATCCCTATGCTTCTGCGTTAGACTGCGGTGCCTGTGGGGGGAATCATGGCGGTATTAATGCCCGATTATTGGCTTCAATCCTGAATAAAGCGACAGTTCGACGGGGTCTGGAAGACCGTGGAATGCACATCCCCCTTGATACGGTATTTTATGGAGCGCTTCATAATACAACCACTGACTCCGTGGAACTATACACTGAAGAGGGGCCTGAACCCATTTATCCTGATCTCGTCAGTAAACTTCAAGAGGACTTAAAAGAAGCACGGCGTCTAACGAATCAGGAGCGAGGGGTTAAATTGCATAGTAGTCATCCTCATAAAGACCTTGCAAGAAGAAGCCTGGACTGGTCTGAAACACGACCTGAATGGGGATTGGCACGCAATGCGGCATTCATCGTTGCTCCTCGTCATCTTACAAAAAATCTCTCTCTTGATGGCCGGTGTTTCTTACATTCTTATCGCTTTGAACAAGATAAAGATGGCGCCTTGCTTGAGACCATTTTGACCGCACCCATGGTGGTTGCTGAATGGATCAATACCCAATATTTGTTTTCTACTCTCGATAATGTTGCTTTTGGAAGTGGCAGCAAGATAACCCATAACGTGGTTGGGACCATTGGGGTGATGCAGGGAAATGGGAGCGATCTCATGCATGGCCTTCCCCTGCAATCGGTCATGCGTTCTGATGAGCTGGCTTATCATGAACCACAGCGCTTATTGACGGTTGTTTACGCACCGAGAGAGATCGTTTCTAAGGTGATTGAAAAGCACTCTATCTTAAAGACTTTATTCTTTAACCAATGGGTTCACTTAGTGGTGATAGATCCAATCAATCAATCGCCTTATCAATTGAATCAATCCGGTCAGTGGGTTTTTGTTAATAAGTAATCAGGAGAAAAAAAATGACAGTTATTAAGGTTCAAGAAAGAAAAAACATCGGGATTAATTTGCATCCAATGAAAAAGATTGAGATTGTTGTTGCCGGAGAACATGAACACCTTATCACCTCTATGATGGAAGAAGCCTCTGTGACAGGATATACCCTGATAAGAAATGTCTCAGGAAAAGGGCATCATGGCTTTCATGAAGGAAAAATGATGTTTAATGATAAGTCCTCTCTAGTTTTATTTATTGCTGTGGCACCTGAAGAGGTAATTGCAACGATCGCCCTGGGGATGAAGACTGTATTTCAAAAGGAGTCTGGAGTCATGTTTGTTTCGGATGTTTCGGTCGCCCGGCTTGATTATTTCCACATTATGAATACTTAATCATGTACTATAAAAATCAGACCATTTTGTTGGCATCCAAGCATGAGAAAGAACATGCCATTGCCCAACCTTTTATCAACAGGCTATCGTGCACCCTTCGTGTGCACGATTTTGATACGGATCAGTTCGGTACCTTTACTGGAGAGATTGAGCGAACCCTGAGCCCCTATGAAACCTGTCTCTTGAAAGCCCAAAAAGCGGCAGAGCGCTACGATTATGCGCTTGCTTTAGCCTCTGAGGGCAGTTTTGGCCCGCATCCGGACTTCCCTTTTGTACCGAGCGCTCATGAGTTGATGGTATTTATTGATAGGGAACATAATTGGGTTGTTGCAGAGCAGCTTGTAAGCCCAAAAACAAACTATGCGATGATAACGATTAATGAACATAGCGAGATTGACTCCTTTCTGGAGCGAGTTCGATTCCCATCTCATGCACTCATCGTACAATCCATTAATAGAAAACGGGTTTTTGCAAAAGGCATTAAAGAGTTAGAGAGCTTGATTCATTATGTATCCCTGGGCTTTAAAACAGAGAAAGAGCTTCTTTTAGCAACCGATATGCGCGCGATGATGAATCCTACCCGAATGGAAGTCATTGGCGAGTTAGCCGATAAATTAGCACAAAGGATTGCAACCCTTTGTGTCCAGTGTGGGTGCCCAGGTTTTGGGTTCAAAAGTACGCGCGGCACCCTCCCTTGCTCTTTTTGTGGTTCCTCAACGTCATTTTATGAAGAAGAGGTCTGGGGTTGTATTGCCTGTGATCATCAACAACCTAAAGTACGAAGAGATGGGTTGTTAGAAGCAGATCCTGCGTACTGCGATTATTGTAACCCCTAATTGAACTGGATTGGGTTCAATAGGATGACTGAAAATTCTACCAACCTATCCCCCTGGGATAGGCGTATGGAAGCCTCATCGCATAAGGATCCTTATGCGATGAAATTAAAATCAAACCCTCATTGGTTAAAAACTAGTGATTGATCCACAACCCTTTTTTCTGTTGAGTTGCCGGTTCTTCGAGTGCAATAGTTAAAAAGTCCGAGCCAACCTCCAGGCGAAGTAGATACAGAAAAATGGCTCGCTTCCTCTTTCTGTAGAACTACTTGTTGCTCAACAGAAGATTTCGGACGAAAGCCAAGACTGTTTAATAATCTGAACGTTGTTTCCCCCTGAAGCGCACTCTCAACTTTATTCTCAGGGAGAGAAGCCGGAGCAACTGTTTCCTGATGTTTTAGGCGATATAAATTGGCTAAAACAAGCGCTGACTCCACAACCATTAATGCAACACCCATCGCTGGATTTAGTGCAAAATCCAAAGCCACAAACAATCCTGAAGCCACCAAGGTAATGACTGAGTTATAAGTTAAACTCACGAATAAGTTTTGGGAAATATTTTGTTTGGTTTTTGATGCAACGTCAAACGCAGTTACAATAGGAAATAACAAACCCTGTTGAACAACTATACCCGCTTTTTGTTTCGTTACTTTATCACCTATACTTGATTCTACCGCAATCCCTATGTCTGCTTCTCCGATGGCTAAAAGATCATTCAACGCATCACCTACCATAGCGACTTTGTGCCCCTGGCGTTGCAATTTTTTAATGTAACTATCCTTGGAAACCTCATCATCGCTAGTAGATGCACCAACAGTATTTGCACAAATATTGCTGAGAGGGATACCCAGTAAGGCAGCATATTGTTTTGCGGTTTCTTTATCCGCACCGGTACAGATATGGACCTGTTTTCCCATCAACTGTAATTGCTTTACTGTGACAATCGCATCAGCACGTAATTTATCGGTTAGAGCAATTTGTCCGATTACCTCTGATCCCCGCACCATATAAATGGTCCCATTTTTATTGTCGTCATAAGGCGGGTTAATCGTATCAACGCCGTTAGCACGAAGCATCTCCCTATTGCCAACCATAAATGTTTCACCAGAGATAATCCCTTTAAAACCGGAGTGGTGGTTTGCATCCGGTGATGTGACCTCCAGGGAGTCATCAATAAGAACCCCTTGTTTCACTATATAGTCCTTAATCGTTTTTCCTACAGGGTGAGGCGCCTGACTTTCTAATAAAGCAATAAATTTCAGTAAAGGTTTGTTTTTTTCTTCTATAAACAGGTTGCTAACTGAAACCTCGCCTTGTGTAAGCGTGCCATTTAAATCAAAAACGACGGTATCAATATCAGAGGCACTCTGTAACGTCTTACCATCTTTATAATGAACTCCTTTCTCGGAGGCTTTCTTCATACCAATTCTGACAGCCATAGGAGTAATCATACTCAATGCACAAGGGCATGCACTTACAAGAACAGAAATGACGCACTGAATAGCGAGTACAGGTGAAAATAATGAACTGACAACGACTCCTGATACGAATGCAACAGTCAGCAGACCAGGAACAAAGTATTTAAGGATTTGATTTGCTAATAGCTCAACAGGCGCTTTTTCATCATTTGCTTTATTTATTTTTTTTGCAATTAATGACAGATAGGAATTTTGATAGGTTTTGGTAACCCGCATTTCCAATGGAGACATGTGATTAGCCAGGCACATACCAGCTTTTACCACATCACCTGGCTTAAATTGCTTTAGATGCGGTGAGCCATCAATTCTTGTGGTATACAACAATGCTGATTGCATTAATACGCCATCAACGGGAATAACTTCTCCTTTATTCAGGATAATAATATCATTGGGGACAAGCTGTTTAACCGAGATTTTACGCTCTCCATCCGCTTTTAATAAGGCGGTTTCAGAGACGCAATCACGTATATCCAGTTTTTCATGAAGTTTGTCCAATAAGCTATGCTCAATCGCCTCACCCAAGTGCCAAAATCCTAAAATAAGCGGGGCTGACTCTAGCATCATAGGTAAGCCTGGCACGAAGAAACTGACGGTAGAGACGGCAATAATAGTTAAGGTACTTATAGTATATAACGAGCTCATCTCCCATTTTCTTTGGAGCAACGAATGCCAGGCAGACTGGTATACTCGATGTCCCAGATATAAGGTGACCAACGTAGAGGACCCGGTGATTAAGTAATAAGCGAGCATAGGAATGTTGATGCCTGCAACAAACAGTGTCAGCAAACCTATACCGTATACCAACCCTATAGCGGCTTTGAGCCAGTGGCGATCATGGTGGTCATGATGGTCATGGTGGCCATGATGGTCATGGTGGCCATGGTGGCCATGGTGTTTATGATGGTCATGCTCGCCATGGTGTTTATGATGGCCATGGTGGCCATGGTGTTTATGGTGGTCATGCTCGCCATGGTGTTTATGATGGTCATGCTCGCCATGGTGTTTATGATGGTCATGCTCGCCATGGTGTTTATGGTGGTCATGCTCGCCATGATCATCATGTGAGCAACCCAGTTCATGCGCGCAACGAACTTTTAACCGTTCTTCGTCCTCAAGTACTTCATGTTCTATTTTCTCTTTGAGCGATATATGATTATTTTGTAAAACAAGCAACCACTTGTCCTGGTGGTGTGTGATTTCTTCTTCTGATTCACATAAAATGCTAATGCTCGGCTCGTCGCTCGTTAAATCAAAGGACGCACGGATAAACCCAAGCTCTTTTTGAGAGGTTAATAGGGATTGATTGAGCTCTTCTGTATCAGAGGCTCCTGATTCAGAAAGATAAAAGCGAAAATACCTAAAAGACATACAACACCTTTTATTAATGAGGTTACAGACGTTTAATTAAACTAATGATTGAAAATTAATTTTTTAAAGTGGTAAAAATCATTGCTGCGATAACCATTGATAAGGCCAGGTGTATCAGCTACAGTCATCCGGTTATCAATATTAGCGTTAAACATTTATGCCACTCCAACCCAATTAAAGTGGTATAATATAACACTTTATTGAAGTGTTACAATATAACAGATGATAAAATTCACGCGAACATTCGTAATACGTGATTTATGGTAAAATCATGGTGTCGTTATTAGGAGATAATATAGAGAATGAGTGAGGGCTTTCTAAACGAGGCATATGAGTACTGTGTTAAAAACGGTTACCGATTTACTGAGCCAAGAGAACGTGTCCTGAAAATACTTCTCTATGAATCGAAGCCTATGGGGGCTTATGAAATTTTAGAAAGATTATCTAATGAAATGGGTAAACAAAATCCGCCTACGGTCTATCGAGCTATACAATTTTGGCATCAAGAAGGGTTTATTCATTGTATTGATAGCCTCAAAGCCTATGTCGCATGCTCACATGGAAAACATATTGGACAGAGCAAGTTTCTTATTTGTACACAATGTGATTTTGTTAAGGAGTTAGACGGTGTTGTTGATTTTACTCCTGTAACCAAATTGGCAACAGCGATTGATTTTGAAATCATGAATTGTACAGTAGAAATTAAGGGGCTATGTGCTGACTGCAAACATTAATTTTCCTGTACGAGAATCGTGGCCACTTCCTGAGAATGAAAATACCGAAGCCTCTACTCCGATTGATAACGATGAAAGTCCTTTATTGGGAGAAACCGCTATGGCTTCTCCGAAAAGCCGTGTTTCACGGTAACTGAAAAAATACTGTGCGTACTGACGTAAGCGATTGCTGTCTTACGTCCCTGATGGTCTTGATTGTTGAATGCGAGATTCAACCCTCTGAGGCCATGGGTACCTTTATAACCTAAGCGACGTAAGAAATCGTCGTCACCGTTAACTTACTTTCCTCGCCATTTACCCGCAACGTCACTCTATCTCCAACCCTTGCTTTCAATAATGTTTTCGCCAAGGGTGAAATCCAGCTTATTTTTCCTGCACTAATATCTGCTTCATCCACACCGACAATTTTGACCGTATGGGATTCACCCTTTTCATTGCTATATTGAACCGTAGCGCCAAAAAATACTTGAGTAAGCCCCACTTGCAGTTTGGGGTCGACTATCTGGGCGCTTTCCAGGCGTTTCGTCAAATAGCGAATGCGTCTGTCAATTTCACGTAATCGTTTTTTTCCATAAATATAATCGCCATTTTCAGAGCGATCCCCATTGCCCGCGGCCCAACTGACTACTTTCACAATGTCCGGTCTTTCATTACTGACTAAATGGCGTAATTCAGATTGCAGCATTGCAAAACCGACAGGTGTCATATAATTTTTTATACTTGGTAACACGGTATCTGGTCGCTCCGGTTCACTATACTCGTCATCTTCTTTCGTAAAAGCCTTACTCATTATTAACTCTCCAATTGTCTAAATTAGACAACTCATCAGGACTTCTTTCGTCTTTAGCAGCTGCTAATCAGGCGCTTGATATCTAATAATGATCTATACAGCGCTTAGGAAATTCTATTCGTAGCGACCTTGCATGTTGAACTCTTCTGCTAAGCTAAAAGTAATCGCCCCATCACTAGAGTCAACCAATTTCTAAAATTTGTAGGAGTACATAAGATAACGGTATTATAAGGTACTTAGGAGTTCATACAAAATTCAAGCCTGACATATTGGTATTGCCCTACTCCAAAAAATACTTATAGTTCACATTAAAAACCTGTTCCAGTCGTTTAGCTATAGTTTTTCCAATGGGTCGCTTCCCATTTTCCATTTTTGATAAATTTGCTTGGGTAACATTAATAAGTTTGGCAAATTCCATCTGATTTAAATTTTCACGAGCTCGTAATCCTTTTAAAAGGGCTCCTGCTTTTGTATATTGCTCGCGAATATTTTTAAACACATCCTCCACTGAAACTGTTTCTTTGTCTTCATTTTCAATGGAATGAACACGGTATTGGTCCGCTATATTTTTAGGAATAGCGTAAGCGAAATTCCCAATACGAAAATGCAAAATTTTATCTTGAGATATATTATTTTTTTCAGTAGGGTGCTTTTTCGTGTGTGCCTGCATAATACACCTCAATAATTTTGACTTCGTCTTCTACCACTTCTACCACTTCCCAACAACAAACGTATGTTGGATTACCTTTTATTAAATGGCAATGCCTTAAATCGCGATTGCTTTTTACACCTTTAAGTCCCTGCAGTTTGCCATAATTAGGCCAAGATTTACCAGGAAAGGGGCCATTATTAGCTAAATCAGTTACTAATAAATTCAAAGCTAATTTCGCTGATTTACTGAGATTCGCTGTTTGCTTCTCCGCTTTCCTTGTCAATCTAACGAGCCAGCTCATTTAATGTATATACCATTTATTGACATATGTCTAATAATGACATATTTGTAAATAAAAATATAGAAGGGTGCCCTAAGTGGAAAGAGTAAACCCGCATAGCCTGGTTGCCTGCAACTGTCTCTTGATCAGATCTCTGCCGATTTTTTGTACAACAAGTAACCTTCTAAACGCTCTTGGAGTTTAAAC
>NZ_JBLZIO010000016.1:0-8904 GCF_048553315.1 Legionella sp. ST3F1
GTCGCAGTAAAGCTATCGGTCAGCGTTTGGCCAGCCCCTAACTGCTGGATGGTTGTTTGTGCATTGTTCGCCGTGTACGTCCACACCCCATTGGCAGCCACGGTAAAGGTACCGTAGGTGCCTGCCACAGAAGGCTGGGTGATGAAACTGGATTGGCCGGCATCCACATCGGCAATGGTCAAGGTACCGCCGCTGCTCAGATTGGCATTTATTACATTCGCATCTTCGGTGACTGTCCCGGTAGACACCCCGGCAATTACCGGGACATCATTGGTACCCTGGATGGTCACAGTGACCGTTTGACTGGCACTGCCATCGGCTGAGGTCGCAGTAAAGCTATCGGTCAGCGTTTGGCCAGCCCCTAACTGCTGGATGGTTGTTTGTGCATTGTTCGCCGTGTACGTCCAGACCCCGTTGGTGGCCAGGGTAAAGGTACCGTAAGTGCCTGCCACAGAGGGCTGGGCGATAAAACTGGATTGGCCGGCATCGACATCGGCAATGGTCAAGGTACCGCCGCTGCTCAGGTTATTGTTGGCAACATTCACATCTTCGGTGACCACAGCAGTCGCAACACCGCCGATCTCTGGTATATCATTCGTCCCGGTAATCGTCACCGTAACCGTTTGACTGGCACTGCCATCTAAAGAAGTCGCAGTAAAGCTATCAGTCAACGTTTGGCCAGCCCCTAACTGCTGGATGGCTGTTTGTGCATTGTTCGCCGTGTACGTCCACACCCCATCGGCGGCCAGGGTAAAGGTCCCGTAGGTGCCTGCCACAGAGGGCTGGGCGATAAAACTGGATTGCCCGGCATCAACATCGGCAATGGTCAAGGTACCGCCGCTGCTCAGGTTATTGTTGGCAACATTCACATCTTCGGTGACCACAGCAGTCGCAACACCGCCGATCTCTGGTATATCATTCGTCCCGGTAATCGTCACCGTAACCGTTTGACTGGCACTGCCATCGGCTGAAGTCGCAGTAAAGCTATCCGTTAATGTTTGGCCAGCCCCTAACTGCTGGATGGCCGTTTGCGCATTGTTCGCCGTGTACGTCCACACCCCATTGGCGGCCAGGGTAAAGGTCCCGTAGGTGCCTGCCACAGAAGGCTGGGCGGTAAAACTGGATTGGCCGGCATCGACATCATTAATGGTCAACGTACCGCCGCTGGCCAGATTGGCATTTATTACATTCGCATCTTCGGTGACCGCAGCAGTCGCAACACCGCCTACCTGAGGTACACCATTGATCCCTGTAATGGGAGTTATATTTCCCGCAGCGGCATCGACTTCGGCTAGAATAGCTTTTTGGCCTGGGGGTAAAAGAATATTTGGAATTTCTGTTCCATTTGGCTCTTGGGTATTGGCGCTAAAAGTATCAAATCCAGCTGCCACACTTCCAATTCCGTAGGAAGGCTCATAGACAAAGATACTGCCACCACTACCTAAAACAGGCCCTTCCCCTGCTGCAGTTGCTTCAAGCGTTTCAAGTAAAGCTACCGGATCAATGCCATTATCAACTGCTTTTTGTAGCAAATTTTCAATATCTTCTTGAGAGCTCTGTGAAATATTTTTTAGTAGTGGAGAAATACCATCCAAATTAAAAGGGGTATTTACTGCGAGTTTAATATCCCCTAATTCAATGGCATGAAGAAGTGCATCACCGCTCAATAAGAATAGCTGCTCTCCTTTCATTACTTGGGTGCCATTCTTTGCGATGGATAGCTGGCCACTCGCGTTACTTTTAATTAATAGTCCGTTAAGAGAATCAACAATCCCAGGTATCGTTTTACTCATCTCTAACATCCCCAAAACTGGACATTTTTTCTGGGTCGTCATGAACCAGTTAGCATTAAGTACAGTACTACTTACCTTTATCTCATCTTACAAGTATAGCTTCAATATTAGTGCAATTTTTAAACTATTTAAATCTTATTTGTAATTATTTGGTTAAGAAGGGTTCAACATCGCTGAGATAACATCCTTGGCCCCATTTTAGATGTATATTGTTTATTGCTTGCCACTGTGTTTCTGTTTCTATTTGTGTTGCAATAACTTGAATATCTAAGGTACAAGCCATTTCATTGAAATAATGAAGTAAAAACTGTTTGTTTTGGTTTTCGGCCAGGTCATAGGTTAAGCTACCATGCAATTTTAGGTAAGTAATAGGTAGCTCACTTAGGTAATGCATTGGCGAAAAATGAATTCCAGCTTGATCAACACCTACTTTTATATGTAATTTTTGTAACAGCTTTACAAAAGACATCACTTTTTCAAAATGTACTAATACAAACTGTTCATTAAATTCAATAAAGAGATTACTACGTGACTCAATTGAGAGAGTTTCAAGTTTTTTAATATAATCAGTCCGATGATCTTCATTTGTTACTGTCTCTTGAGTCAAATTTAATGCAATTTTTGTATGGCTTAAAAGATCGGCAGCAATAATTTTTGTTAAAACAAACTGATCTATTAAATAAGCAATTCCTGCTTTTTCGGCGATGGGTATGAAATAGCCAGCAAATACCTGCTGTCCCTGCTCATTAATGCGGACAAACAATTCCTGATGATAATTTTCTCTGCTAGAAGTGACCCATTGAGAAAAAAGAGATATTCTGCCTTCAGATATGGCAGCCATGATACCCTTGCTATCAAGATTTATTTTATAGGGTATAGCTATGTTAGCATCAAACGCTATCCCTTTAGCTTCTTCCCTTGCTTTTTTTAGTACCAAATCAGTTTCAGTAAGCAACGTGCTAACAGACTGATGCAAAGAGTAAGAAGCAGCTGCAATAAATACGTTGCATACACTGTTATTAAATAATTTACGAACACTGAGATTAAACTCATTACAACGCTTTATAAATAAATCTGGATCATTTTCTCTAACAAGCAAACCAAAGTTACTACCACTAATTCTTGCCATACAGATAATCATTGCGGAGGGCCAAAAATTTACACAGGCCTTTGCTACATCCTGAATAATTTTATCTCCTGCCTGATACCCTTGTTTTTTATTTAGTGGTTCTAAGCCATCAATGGCCAGGATTACAAGAAAACCTGGTGTAAACTCTTCTTCATTACTTAGTAATGCCGTTGTTTGTTGCAAAAAATAACGTCGATTACCTAAATCAGTTAACGGGTCTTGAAAAGACTGATGGCGTAACATTTCCAATTGTTGCATCTGTTCTTGAAATAATCGCTTAATACGCATCACCATTTGATTCATAGCAAGAGTAACTTTTTTTAATTCCGGTGTTTTGGGGATAATAGTTTCAATAGGAAATTCCCCTTCACAAATGGCATTGGCCTGATCCCTCACTCGTTTTAAAGGTTTCAGCAACCATTGAATGAATAAATAAACAATTAACAGCGAAATCAGTGCAAATAAAAGATACCAATAAACCAGTTCCACCGCATTATGCCAGAGCGCGTTAAAGGCATAATTACAATCACTTGCTACAAAAACTTCCCCTACCTGATTCCATCCGCGCATCACAACAGAGGATTGGACAGAAGCTGGCCATTTAATCAGCTGAATAAACCATGAAGGAACTTCCTGTTCTTTTGGAGAGGAATAACGCGATACCAATAACTCGCCATTTAGATCGCGAACTTCAATCAAAGCAAAATACCCTCGATCAAAGACCGCTTCAACCATCGAAAGCATCAGTGCTTTATCTTTACTATTTAAAGCTTGAGATAAAGATAAACCGAGAGAGGTTGCAGTATCTTGTGCGTTACTATTCATCTGTTGGATGAAATAATTACGCTCATTATTTAAAGTAATCAAATAGGTGCCAATAAAAATTAACATTAATAAACTAAGCACACCCAAAGCCATCTTCTTGGTTAATGTCATGCTAATCACCCTTTTTTTGCATTCTTTCTATCAGATCCCGCCATTTAGATAATCTAGCCGAATCACCCAATGGCTTATCATTTCCGCGTTGTTTTGCCAACCATAATCCTTCCCCGTTAAAACTATAAACAGGGATTAAATCAGGCCTTTTTGAAGCGGGTAAAATCTTTCCCGTTAAATTATCAAGTATTAACGGTTCCAAATCGGGCTTTGCATAATAAGCCAAAACCATATGAGCTCGATTGAACTCAACAGATTTAACATAGGTAATACGTAAAGTCTGTATGGGAACTCCTAAAGCAAGTAGTGTAAAATATTTTGCAATAGAGAAATCCTCACAATCCCCACCACCATCTGCAATAAATTCATCGGGAGTTTTCCAATAATCAGTAGTTCCTTGATAACTCTTATCTTGTTCAAAGGTAAATTGATTAAAAAAATCATTCACCGCTTTCAGCTTATTATTTAAAGACTGGCTACGATAATTAATTATTAGTTGTTTCCATGCTGTAAAACGGCGTTTGGCGGGATCTTTAGAGTCTTGTTGCCTCATCACAATCTCTTTATGAGAGGCAACCGAATGACTGTATTTAGGAAAACTATTCTGAGGTGCAAGAAAAAAGAGTAAAAACAACAGCCCAGCCAAGGTATTAGCTACATTTTGGTTCTTGCCTGTAAGTAACCAGTATTCCTTGTACATGCGCTATTTCCTTCAGCCTCTCCATACCATTCCCTGCATGGCCACGGTACTCATAAGGACCAACCACCACATTAAAGCAATCTGTACATTTGCTCAGTGACTCAATGCATGCTGCAAATCCAAGATTGCGTAAACGGTTTCTCAATGCAATAGCATCTGCTTTTAACTTTAGACGTCCTGCAGAAACATACCAAATTCTTGGCGTCACACCAGGCGGTAGAGTCGTATTTTTTGCGATTATTGCTTTTGTTAAGGGAGTCGTATCCATATTCTTTACTGGTTGCGCCAGATATAAAGACCTGTCCGTTGTATCCGGATAGGGTAATTCATCCATCGCCTTGTTCAACAGTATATGCGTCTGGGCTGAACTGAAAACATCATTATTTACGACGTTTTGCGGTAAGCGCATCTGCAGATAACACAGCAACCGACCCATGCCATTGAGCAACCGATAACGACTATAAACCTCGTCATTGATTCCACGGGCCAACTCTATTTGTGACTGATAGTACTCATTCTGAGAATCCAGCAAATCCAGCAGTGTTCTTTTGCCAACCTTAAACTGTTCTTGATAAGCACTGCGAGTCTCTCTTGAAGCAACAACATGCCGCCGTAGCGGATTTAAACGCAACCCGGAGGCTGTCCACGCATTCCAGGACAACCGCACAGACTCCTTCATATCGATCAAAGCCTTATTCTTCAATTCATAGGCTTCTTGAACCTCATAGGCCGTCTGCCGTACATTGGCATCATCTGAACCGCCACGAAACAAATTATAATTCATCCGAATCATCGCCATTCGGTCATTATTCGGCCCTATCAATCCATCCAGGTTACGGTTTTGGGACGCACTCAATACAAAATCAACGCGCGGATAATACGCTGCCCGCGCAACATCATATTGTGATTTCGCCTCTTTCACATCCGCATAGGTTGAACGGACAGTTGGATGGTTATCTAATCCTCGCTCTATTGCCTCACCTAATGAACGAGGCAAATCCTGGTGTGTCGGTACACGCGGCCACACCAATTTCCCTGGCCACTTCCCTACAACCTTCGCGTAATTAATCCGTGCTTCCTGCAAGTTCGCTTCCGCACTGATTTTATTCGATTCCGCCAAAGCCAGGCGAGCATCGGCTTGGTCTACCTCTGCCTCGCGCGATACGCCTGCTTCACTCCGATCTTTTATCATGCCAAAAACTGCACGATGCGCATGATAGTTGGTGATTGCATACCCATATAATTTTTCGTGGAGAATCACCAGTAAATAGCGATTTATGATTTCTAGCGCTAAATCTTCCGCCACGCCTTGCGTTTTCAATTCCTGCGCTTGATACAAACTCTTCGTTCGTTTGACTTCATTAACTATACCGCCGCCAGCAAACAGATTTTGCTTTAACTCAATGTAGGATTCCGTACGATTCAATATCCTGATACCAGGCCCATCAATCGCTTCTGTCGTCGGGTTATCACTCCTTTCTCGACCAAAGCCCGCATTCGCATCGATAGTCGGCCACCAGCCTCCTCGAGCCTTATCTATCCCTTGACGCGCGGATAACTGCTTCGCCGTGTTATATAGAACATCAGGGTTAGAAATCATCCCGTGCTGCACTGCTTCATTTAATGTGTCCGCTCTTAATGGAGAGGTTGCAACAATAGCCAATACCAGTAAGCAATACCTCATTCATCCATCCTTCCCTGCTAGCAACATTCTCTAAAGATTAATAAGCTAATCCAAACTTCTATTAACATCAACTGTTTTGAAGCAATAGTTATTTTATAAATAGCCTTTCCACGTCCTGATCTAACCCCGAAAAGGAGCAAACCAGGTAGGTCTATTCAAACTCCCTGTTCACTTACACGCCCATTTCATTGACTACAACCACGGGAATTTGAGGGGTAATGTCCTGTATCGAATGAACTGTCGTGGCATCCACATTAAGCCCAACAAAAGTAAGCGTCGCACCATTAGCAAAATTCACATTCAAATCTTGTCCATTATTACTATTAGAAAACGGAGTTTGTTGATCCAGCAAATTGTCCAGATCATTCACATTCTCAACATTGATTACACTTTCAAATTTAAGCACATCCTGCGTCGGATTGAAATTATGGATAGTATTATTGCCTTTTAATGTTTCAAGATTAAGTAATAAAGTATCCTGATCGGTATCAAATCCAAGATCGATCACATTATTGCCTGACCCCCCATCAACAATATCAGCACCTTTACCGGCGTTAATGGTATCGTTTCCTTCTTGCCCGAAAATTCGGTCATTTCCGGAGCCACCTTCGAGAGTATCATGGCCTCCAGATCTTGTATTACCATTTGCTAACACGGTTTCCTGAGCCAATTCATGGGCATGATTATTGATATAATCCAGAGTATCAGCGCGGGTCCAGTTATATTGTGCATTGTTTTCTAATTCATTAAAAACTGCCCAACCTGAGCCTAGTGGTAAATCAAGCCCTTTATCTGCTGCAAGTTTATCCGTATAAAGTGTGTCACCATAAATAAGATCATTATCACCATAACCTACAATATGGTCACTACCAGCCGCATTTAAGGTAATAAATGGATTTAATTGCGCTAAAATGTCATTTAATATTGCGGGTGAATTAGCATTAAAAGCTATTCCTGTGCTGTCAATATCATTCAGGTAACTGGTAGCCGCTGCATTATCAATCGATACCGCACGTAATATTCCATGACTTTGTAACGCATCTACTTCACTAAAGGTATCAGCAATACTTCTTACATAGTCATTAGAGCCACCACCAGTAGCAGTAGTACTACTAACAGCCAATGTTTCAAAATCGCCATCACTATCGTTATCGACTCGATATTGCTGTGTACCATCAAGATCCCGTGAGTTAGATTCTGAGATTAGATTATTAAAATCGCGTGTTGTTGCACCACCTGTTTCAGTACCATATAAATTTCTAATAAGAACTTCTTCTGTTAAAGAACCATGGCCCATAACAGAATTTTGACTCGTATAATTTGTGGAGTCTCCATCCATATAGAATGTAGGTAAACCATCAGTTAAAAATATAGTTTGTTGAATATCCGCAGCGCCTGCGGAGGTGTCAAACCACTGATGGGTTGCTCCCAAAGCCGCTTCGTAGTTGGTACCTCCTGTTGCTTGTAAACCCGCAATAAAATTAAGAGCTCCTGCTAAACCAGCAGCCGTACTAATGTTAAAAGTTCCTTGATTATTTACAAAGGTGCTAAAAGAGGTTAAATGAACATTAATCGTAGCATTTTCTGTATCTGATAATTGGTTTAACAAATTAGATACTAAATTTTTCATGACAGTTAAACGGGATTGATTATTGCCAAAAATTTCACCCATACTGCCGGATGTATCAAGAATAAACGCTAAATTGGCTACCTTACCTACAACTTCTACACCGCCAACATCTCCCACTAAAATGTCGGCTCTTCCATCACCAGATATTGTACCTTGCCCACTACCCACTTCGTAATTGGGTAGACTATTCCCTGTATCATTAGTATTTGTACCTACTATAAGCACAGGAGGCGACGTGTCATGAGTATTAATAATTAAATTAGCCGAACTATAATCACCATCGCCATCACGAATAGTGTAAACAAATTGTTCTGTACTATCTTCCAATGTTTCATAGGATGTATAACTGTAATCACCACTAGTAAAATCGAATCTTAGCGTTCCGTGGAATTGTGTATCTTCAATAAGAACAAAACGATGACCATTGGCATCAATAGCAGCATTCTCGGCTAAATAAGTAACTCCATTATGTTCCAGGGAAACTACTTTCGGATCGGTCCCACCATCAGCACCATAAGAATCGACTTGCCCATTCGGACTAGGATTTGAAATTACATTACCATTAACAAAACTTGCCTCATTCACATTCGTTAGATTATCAAAAGCTACTGGGCCGTCATCATCAAAACCAATGTTACCTCCCAAATCCAGTAGCTTAGAATCTGTATGAGTATCACCATCGCCATCAGTGATGATGGCCGTAGCTAACAATCCAACCAGTCCATTATTTAACCATATTTGCTGGGCAGCAAAATTAGCGTTTGTACCCGGTAAATCGTGATCAATTTCCCTTTGTTGAGTAAGTGTCACTAAGCCAGTACTAGAATTAACTCCCAATGAAAAGACTGTATTCGCCCCAGTCACGCCAGCTGCCGTTGCCGAGGTTGAACCGATAACCTCGCCGTTGATGTTGTAAAGGTGAATCACCTGCCCATCCGATTTTAGCCCGGAATCAACGCCGGCGGATGCCAGTAAATTAAGGTGGTAAGTCCATGCCACAGAACCAGCCCCATCCGCACCAAAATTCGAAGC
>NZ_JBLZIO010000016.1:8914-89700 GCF_048553315.1 Legionella sp. ST3F1
GTCACGCCAGCTGCCGTTGCCGAGGTTGAACCGATAACCTCGCCGTTGATGTTGTAAAGGTGAATCACCTGCCCATCCGATTTTAGCCCGGAATCAACGCCGGCGGATGCCAGTAAATTAAGGTGGTAAGTCCATGCCACAGAACCAGCCCCATCCGCACCAAAATTCGAAGCAGCGGTAAAGGCGGCAGCAAAGGAAGCCGTGGCCACATCAGACGCCGCACCGATGGTTTGTGCATCCTGGGTATTTAATAGAATGAGGTTCTCATCGGTTGCTGCCACGGAAATAGTGGGACCGTCGTCAAGTATATCAATATTAAAATTTTTACTCAGACTATCGCCATCACTATCAATAACGGTTGCTGTAACAACGACTCTAAACAGGTCGTTATTATCAAGAGAATCAGCGTGTGGGATCGCCTTTAGTTGCGTAAATTGATATTCATTCTCCGCATTGTAAACTAACTTCCAAAATCCATCGTTATTGGTTAATGTACGAGTTTCTGGGTCCCATACAGCATTTTCTGCTGTAAATTTAACCTCACCACCGTCTGCATCAGCACCAAAATCTTTTTCTAGAACCCCAACAATAGACGTTAATCCATCTGTTTCATCTACTAATAAATCATCTGTACCAGTAATCTTAGGTCCGTCATCGTAAATAGTTATCAAAAATGGGCTACTGGCGCTGGCACCATCAGTCCTTGTTAGGGTAGCAGTCACCTCAATAGCAGTATTGTCATTGTTATCATTTGAGTCTGGATGTTTAATTGCTTCTAATTGAGAAAAATCGAATTGCTTAGTATTAGCGTTATAGCGTAGCTCCCAACTACCATCATCCGCCACTAACATTTTTTCGCCATCGTTCCATGTTGCATTGCTCGCAGAAAATGTTAAGGATTTAATTGCTAAATCCTCCACATTCGAACGCACTGTTACAGCAGCTGTTTGTAAACCATTTGACTCATCGAATGACAACCCCTGTGTTGCCAGTTGAACAGGTATTTGCGGTGTTATGGCTGGTACACCCGAATCACCTATATTTGAAATTTGAACATCTTGTACAGGTGCTCTCTCTTCAAAAAGAATAGGAACAAACCTTATTGAGTCAGTAAAGGAGAGGGAAGGTCCTAAAGTATCATACCCGGCATTAACATGCCCAACACCATAAAGTGGATCCAGAACAAATATACTACCACCGCTTCCTAAAACCGTGTCCTCACCTGCTGCGGTTTCTTCCAATGATTGCAGCAAGGCCACTGGATCAATGCCATTAGCCATTGCCTTTTCAACAAGCGCGTCAACATCAACACCCTGCTTTATACTTTTTAGCAAGGGGGAAATACCGTCGAGATTGAATGTTTGCCCAGCCCCCAAATAGATATTTTCCAACCCCTGTATATGGAGTTGAGCGTCTCCATCCATTAGCAGGAGTCGTTCTCCAGGTAATACCGTCGTACCCGTTTTTGCAATAGTTGCGTGGTTATTTGAATGAATTTTAATAAGAAAACCATTTAAGGCATCGACAACCATCGGTATATCTTTATTCATTTTAATACATCCCTAAATAAAGAAATGGAAGCTATGTCTGAATGCACAGCAAAACCGACAGATCGCCTTTTGAATTTGTATATCCTTCACAAATACTGTTTAACGATTGGATTTGCTTAAATAGAATGGTTTCCTATCCCTGAATCCTTCTCATAATGCTTTCCAGTCATAAGGATACCATTTCAACAGTATCTTGTTTAAATATAGCACAGCATGAGATTTATTTTTCCTTTTTGATTTTTTGGAACCATTTTCCTGTTATTTATTAGCTGAAACCTTGAAAAAACCCGGTTAAATAGGAAAAGATGAAAACTATCTAATTGATTTAATTAATAAAAAAAAGCTTTGTCGAAATTATTAGCCTACCCCAATGCTAAAAAATTTATCAAAAAAAACGGTATATTTTTAGCTTGTTCTCATCAAAATGACCATTAGCATAGTTATTGGCTCGTTGTATTCCATAACGAGAAAAGAGGCAGTATCTGCAATTTTGGCTTTAAGCGAGCAATATCACTCGTTATTGATGTCTTTGTGCTCTCCTCTAGCCGATAGGAGGAGAGCCAAACCACTATCCTGCTATATATCTTAGCTACATTTTGGTTCTTGTCTGTAGGTAACCAGTATTCCTTGTACATGCGCTACTTCCTTCAGCCTCTCCATACCATTCCCTGCATGGCCACGGTACTCATAAGGACCAACCACCACATTAAAGCAATCTGTACATTTGCTCAGTGACTCAATGCATGCTGCAAATCCAAGGTTGCGTAAACGGTTTCTCAATGCAATAGCATCTGCTTTTAACTTTAGACGTCCTGCAGAAACATACCAAATTCTTGGCGTCACACCAGGCGGTGGAGTCGTATTTTTTGCGATTATTGCTTTTGTTAAGGGAGTCGTATCCATATTCTTTACTGGTTGCGCCAGATATAAAGACCTGTCCGTTGTATCCGGATAGGGTAATTCATCCATCGCTTTGTTCAACAGTATATGCGTCTGGGCTGAACTGAAAACATCATTATTCACGACGTTTTGCGGTAAGCGCATCTGCAGATAACACAGCAACCGACCCATGCCATTGAGCAACCGATAACGACTATAAACCTCGTCATTGATTCCACGGGCCAACTCTATTTGTGACTGATAGTACTCATTCTGAGAATCCAGCAAATCCAGCAGTGTTCTTTTGCCAACCTTAAACTGTTCTTGATAAGCACTGCGAGTCTCTCTTGAAGCAACAACATGCCGCCGTAGCGGATTTAAACGCAACCCGGAGGCTGTCCACGCATTCCAGGACAACCGCACGGACTCCTTCATATCGATCAAAGCCTTATTCTTCAATTCATAGGCTTCTTGAACCTCATAGGCCGTCTGCCGTACATTGGCATCATCTGAACCGCCACGAAATAAATTATAATTCATCCGAATCATCGCCATTCGGTCATTATTCGGCCCTACCAATCCATCCAGGTTACGGTTTTGGGACGCACTCAATACAAAATCAACGCGCGGATAATACGCTGCCCGCGCAACATCATATTGCGATTTCGCTTCTTTCACATCCGCATAGGTTGAACGGACAGTTGGATGGTTATCTAATCCTCGCTCTATTGCCTCACCTAATGAACGAGGCAAATCCTGGTGTGTCGGTACACGCGGCCACACCAATTTCCCTGGCCACTTCCCTACAACCTTCGCGTAATTAATCCGTGCTTCCTGCAAGTTCGCTTCCGCACTGATTTTATTCGATTCCGCCAAAGCCAGGCGAGCATCGGCTTGATCCACCTCTGCCTCGCGCGATACGCCTGCTTCACTCCGATCTTTTATCATGCCAAAAACTGCACGATGCGCATGATAGTTGGTGATTGCATACCCATATAATTTTTCGTGGAGAATCACCAGTAAATAGCGATTTATGATTTCTAGCGCTAAATCTTCCGCCACGCCTTGCGTTTTCAATTCCTGCGCTTGATACAAACTCTTCGTTCGTTTGACTTCATTAACTATACCACCGCCAGCAAACAGATTTTGCTTTAACTCAATGTAGGATTCCGTACGATTCAATATCCTGATACCAGGCCCATCAATCGCTTCTGTCGTCGGGTTATCACTCCTTTCTCGACCAAAGCCCGCATTCGCATCGATAGTCGGCCACCAGCCTCCTCGAGCCTTATCTATCCCTTGACGCGCGGATAACTGCTTCGCCGTGTTATATAGAACATCAGGGTTAGAAATCATCCCGTGCTGCACTGCTTCATTTAATGTGTCCGCTCTTAATGGAGAGGTTGCAACAATAGCCAATACCAGTAAGCAATACCTCATTCATCCATCCTCTTCTTCCTAAATGCCTTCATTTATCCCAATAAGCTAATGCATCCCCCCCCTAACATCAACTTATTTTTCCTATAAATTTTAGTCTGTTATCATTAGATAACTTCTCTTGCTCAATTCATAAAAACATAATGCAAAATGATTTAACTGCTCTCACTGTCACTCAACTTAACCAACAAGTCCGATCCTGGCTAGAGCTGGAAATGGGGAATGTTACGGTTACAGGTGAATTATCTAATTTAAGTAAACCTGGTTCCGGACATTTTTATTTTACTCTAAAAGATCCTACTGCCCAATTACGTTGTGTTTATTTCCGTAACCACCACAATAGCATGAGTAAAAATTTTCAGGACGGCCAGCAAGTCCTCGCTCAAGGCAAATTAAGCTTGTATGAGGCCCGAGGTGATTACCAACTGATTGTCTACTCTTTGAATGAAGCTGGTTTGGGTGCACTCTACCGTCAATTTGAGGAATTGAAAACAAAACTTCAAGCACAAGGTTTATTTGCACAAGATAAAAAAAAGAGCATTCCACGTTACCCTACTGTCATTGGAATCATTACCTCACCAACAGGAGCTGCTCTTCGCGATATCCTCATTACTTTAGCACGGCGCTTTCCTCTAGCGGCTGTTAAAATTTATGCGAGTGAAGTTCAAGGGAGGGATGCGGCTAAACAGCTTATTAAAGCGATCAAAAAAGCGAATCAAGATAAAAAATCCGATGTTCTGATTTTAGCGCGTGGAGGGGGTAGTATAGAAGATCTCTGGGCTTTTAATGACGAGCAATTAGCTTTGGCAATCAGAGGCAGTACCATACCAATTGTCTCAGGAGTTGGACACGAAACTGATTTTACTATCGCTGATTTTGTTGCCGATTTGCGAGCTGCAACACCAACAGCAGCAGCCGAGGCTGTTACACCAAACCAGTTTGATTTATTAAACACACTTATTTCTCTTGAGCAACGACTGTTAAGAGCAATAAACCGCTTTATTCAACATAAACAATTGTTACTCTCTCATTGCACTACCAAAATCTTATCACCAGAGCACTTAATTAATAAGCATTACCAAACGCTCGATTATCTCGAACGACACCTCAATCAAGGCTTACGAAATTTAGTAAATCAGAAAAAAAATCATGTCCATTTACTAATAACTAATCTTCATGCAAAAAATCCGATAATCCTTTTACAGCAATCGAAAGCAAAATTACAATATCTTGAACAACAACTCACCCACAATCTAATTGCCAAAGTAAATGGATTAAAGCAAATTTTTTCTTCCCGTTTGGCAACATTGCATGCAGTGAGCCCTCTAGCTACACTGGAAAGAGGTTATGCTATCGCAACTCATGATAAAACTATTCTTTTCGATAGCAACCAAGTCAAAAAAGGCGATAATATTGAATTAAGATTGGCAAAAGGACGTCTCATGTGTGAAGTCATTAATAATGAGGAATAAAAGGATGAAAAATTTTTCTCAGCGTTTAACGATTGGTTTGATGTTTGTTTTTTTCCTAATAAACACCACATACGCCGCTTTGCCCTATCAGCTACCAGAAAATCATTCAGTCAATGGCGGCCTAACCATTATTCCTATTGACATCAAACAAAAACCTGAAGCCTACTACGACAACAAAAAAATAGCTGTTATGCCAAGTACACAATCCAATCAATGGCTACTGATTGTCGGAATCCCCTTGGACAAAGAAGAAGCTATTCAAACTCTTATGATCACCAAACCCTACAAAGCCTCTATCCCTTTTCATGTCACTGATAAATTTTATAGTACTCAGTATTTGACGATTGCAAACAAACGCCAGGTTGATCCCTACGAAGAAGATAAACAACGAATAGACAACGAAACGAAAGAAATGGCTACTCTTTTTGCCGAATTTACTCCTGCCAATCCTTTCGCCGAAGGTTTTAAGGCTCCAGCGCATGGTCCTATTACCGGTCTATTTGGCTTAAAACGACGATACAATAATCAGCCGCGCCCACCTCACTCTGGTTTAGACATTGGAGCCCCAGAAAATACGCCTGTCCATACTATCGCCAAGGGAAAAGTAGTCGCTACCAACGATTATTTTTTTACAGGTAATACTGTTATTGTCGATCACGGTATGGGCGTCTTTTCTCTCTATGCGCATTTGAAGCGCATCGATGTCAAAAAGGGAGATACTTTGAACCAAGGACAACAAGTGGGCATCGTTGGTCAAACCGGCCGAGCAACTGGACCCCATTTACACTGGTCAATGGTAATGAATCAAACCTTAGTCGATCCCCTTCTTTTTGTGCCCGTACGTATCATAACGGCTGTACCCAAACCAGCCGAGGTAAAAACACCCATGAACCCAGCGAATTAATACTATGCTCGAACAACTTAATACCAGCCTGACTTTGATTATTAGTCAGACACAACAAAATCTGAAGATCCTGGCTATTATCCTCTTTCTGCCTTGGTCCATTTACTTTATAAATTTCTTCCTGGGCAAGCGTTTACTTTATTTGGGCATCATTCCCAGGCACATGATTGGTCTACCCGGTATAGTATTTTCACCGCTACTGCACCTTAACTTTAATCATCTTTTTTTCAATTCAATTCCACTTTTAGTATTAAGCAATTTTGTTTTGATTAATGGCTTGACTTATTTTTTATGGGTTACCCTGGTTATTGCCATTATTAGTGGTTTTTTAACCTGGTGCTTTGCAAAACCCGGAATACATGTTGGTGCCAGTGGTTTGATTACCGGTTATTGGGGATTACTGGTCACCGACATTTTGCAGCAAGGTACTCTTACTGCGATCATTCTCGGTGTAATCAGTTTGTATTATTTCGCTGGGATTTTTCTAGGTGTATTTCCCGGGAAAAAAGGCGTCTCCTGGGAAGGCCATTTATTCGGTTTATTAGCAGGTTTAATAACCAGCTATCTACCTCATTCTTTCCTTAGCGCTTGAAACTCAAAGAAGGATCAAAAACAAGCCTGAGTTCCTGCATGCAGGTATACTATTAATCCTACAAATCACAAGTTATAAGAGTCGCTGCTTTGGAGCTTTTATAGTATACTCTTGCCCCTTAAAACATACTGGCAGCTTGTACAACTTATGGCGACAACAATACTTAATTATCCCAAAATTGACACAAAACAAACCTGGGGACAGTTATACGGCTGCAGTCTACCCCTAGCGGTTGCTGAGTATTGTCATCAAAAAACGGGCGTCAAGCTGATAATTGCACCTGATAATTTAACAGCCGCCCAGCTACTTACCGAGTTACGATTTTTTCTTACTGATTTAACCACGCAGGAATTACTATTTTTTCCCGATTGGGAAACCCTGCCTTATGATCAATTTTCCCCACATCAGGATATTATTTCTGAACGTTTATCGACTCTCAGTCGTTTACATCAAACCACCAATGCAATCGTCATTAGTTCTGCCAGTACGTTGATGCATCGTCTTTGCCCACCCCAATTTTTACATCACCATGCCCTTCTCTTAAAGGAAGGGCAGACCCTGAATTTAGAGCAATTCCGACATCAGTTACAACAAGCCGGCTACCACTGCGTCAATAAAGTATTAGAACATGGTGAGTTTGCCATTCGTGGCGCTATTATTGATGTCTTTCCTATGGGAAGTAACATCCCGTTTCGAATAGAATTATTCGATAATGTCATTGATAGTCTTCGGCAATTTGATACTGAATCACAACGAACTGTAGCTAAAATTACCGATATCCATGTTTTGCCAGCACGTGAGTTTCCTTTAAACGAAAAAAGCATAACCCTATTCCGCCGTGCGTTTAGGGAGCAATTTCCTGGAAATCCAAGTCAGTGTCCAGTCTACGAAGCGGTAAGTGATGGACAATACCCTTCCGGTATTGAGTATTACTTACCTTTGTTTTTCGATAAAACAGCTACCTTTTTCGATTATCTTCCAACCGATACCAGCGTTTTTTTGATTGAAGAAATCCAGCAACAGGCAGAGCAATTCTGGCACGAACTAACAACCCGTTATGAACAACGAAGCTACGATATTTCCCGTCCCATTTTAAAACCAAGTGCGTGTTTTTTGACCACGACGGAATTACTAACTCTGGCCAATCAATATCAGCAAATACGTTGTTATCACAAAGCAGTTGAAAAAAAGGGGGCTATAAATTTCAACATTAACAAAGCGCCTTCTCTTCCTTTAGAGCGTCAAAGTACCCAACCACTCCTGAATTTGAGTAATTACCTCGCAGATAAAAATAGACGTTATTTATTGGTAGTTGAGAGTGCTGGGCGGCGCGAGGTTTTATTGGATTTACTTAGGCAAGGCGATATAACCGCCAAAATACAACCCTCTTGGCAATCATTTATCAATGACAAAGAAACTATTAACATTATTACCGGTCCTCTGATTTATGGCACAGAGTTAATTGAACAACAAATTGCTGTTATCGTTGAAGCCCAACTCTTTGGAGAACAGGCGACTCCTCAACGGCGTAGCAGCCAAAAAGCAGTTGATCCCGATTTAATCATCCGTAATTTGGCTGAATTACGCTTAGATACTCCGGTTGTACATTTACAATTCGGTGTCGGCCGCTACCAGGGACTCAAAACCATTGAAAGCAATGGCATTGCCAACGAATTTCTCATCCTGGCCTATGCCGGTGATGATAAAATATATGTCCCTGTCACCTCACTGCATCTTATAAGTCGTTATACAGGCATGGATAGTGAGCATGCTCCACTGCACAAGCTGGGTAGTGACCAATGGCAAAAAGAAAAGAAGAAAGCGGCTGAAAAAATTCATGATATAGCCATTGAATTATTAGAAATTTATGCCAAACGTGAAGCTAAACCGGGTTATGTTTATCAATTTGATGCCAATGATTATCAACGTTTTGCCAGTGGCTTCCCGTTTGCGGAAACAACGGATCAACTACGTGCTATTGAGCAAATTATCCAGGATATGCAGTCACCTCGTCCTATGGATCGGTTAATCTGCGGGGATGTCGGTTTTGGTAAAACTGAAGTAGCTATGCGGGCTGCCTTCCTAGCAGTACAGAACAGTAAACAAGTTTGTGTTCTCGTTCCAACTACTTTGCTCGCTGGTCAACATTTTGAGAATTTCCGCGATCGTTTTGCTCAATTCCCTATCAATATAGAATTGTTATCTCGTTTTCGTAGCGGCAAAGAAGCCGAAAAAGTAATCGAGTCATTAAAAAACGGTCAGGTAGATATCGTTATCGGTACTCATAAACTTTTTTCCAAAGATATCCAGTTTAAAAATTTAGGCTTACTGGTGATTGATGAAGAGCATCGCTTTGGTGTCAAGCAGAAAGAACATATACGTTCATTACGCACACATGTTGATATTCTATCAATGACTGCTACCCCTATCCCGCGAACACTCAACATGGCCATGGCCGGTATACGCGATATTTCTCTAATCGCAACACCACCTGCCAAACGGTTAGCGATTAAAACGTTTTGGCAAGAAAAAAATAACGCTATCCTGCGTGAGGCCATATTGCGCGAAATTTTACGCGGCGGCCAGGTTTATTTTCTCCATAACAATGTCCAAACGATCGAACGCGTAAGCCAGGATTTACAAGAACTTGTTCCCGAGGCCAAAATTCGCAGCGCTCACGGTCAGATGCGTGAGCGTGAACTAGAACGCATTATGTCCGATTTTTATCATCACCGATTTAATGTGCTAGTTTGTACCACCATCATTGAAACAGGTATTGATATCCCGACAGCCAACACCATCATTATCGATAGAGCCGATAAGTTTGGTTTAGCGCAATTACATCAATTACGTGGCCGTGTTGGCCGTTCTCACCATCAAGCTTATGCATATCTCCTCACGCCTAATGAAAAATCATTAACTGCTGATGCTGTTAAACGATTAGAGGCCATTGTTTCTCTCGAAGATTTGGGTGCCGGCTTCACTTTAGCGACTCATGATTTAGAAATTCGCGGGGCTGGCGAATTATTAGGAGAAGAGCAAAGTGGTAATATCCATGCTGTAGGTTTCAGTTTGTTTATGGAAATGCTGGACAGAGCCGTCAGCGATTTAAAAGCAGGAAAAACACCAGAATTGGCTGCACCAATCCAACAGGGTCCAGAAATTGATCTACGTTTAAGCGCAATTATTCCTGAAGATTATATCGCTGATGTGCATACCCGTCTCATTATGTACAAACGTATAGCGAATGCGAAAGACAAACAACAATTACGTGATTTGCAAATTGAAATGATTGATCGCTTTGGCTTACTTCCCCAACCAGCCAAGCAATTATTGCTAATTACAGAATTAAAATTATTGGCAACCCAATTAGCGATTAATAAAATTAATTCAGCCCAACAGACGGGCAAGATTGAATTTGGTGAGAAACCCGCGATTGATCCCGGCATTTTGATCAATTTGATTCAACTACAAGCAAAGCGCTACCAAATGGAAGGTCCTACCCGCTTGCGTTTTACTTTGGATAGTACCTCCCCAGAAGAACGTATTCATGAGATTCAAGCTTTACTAATGAAACTGGCTAATAAATCTGGTGAGTAATCTAAGCCCAAATAATGACGTTATGGTCGGTAATTGCCTCCCGTATTAAGTCTTTATAGGTTGATTCCACAACAGGACGCTTAACCTTCAATGTTGGCGTAAGCAGTCCATTCTCAGGTGTCCATGCCTCTTGCAAAATAATCACATGGCAAATTTTTTCATAACTGACCAGTTCACTATTAATTTTATGCAAATCTTCTTGTAGGCTCTTCTTGATTTCTTCCTTTTCCTGACTCCTCCCTGATTCGCTTAAGGTAATTAGTAAAACGTTATGAGGTAACTCCTTGCCAACCATACAAAGCTGCTCTATGAATTGATTTGATGAAAATCGTTTCTCAATAGCTGACGGGGCGATGAATTCTCCTTTTTGATTTTTAAAATTCTCTGATAAACGCCCTAGTATTTTTACATTATTGTGTTCATCAAGTTCAACTATATCACCGGTATGCAACCATCCATCGCTGGTAAAAGCTGCTTTAGTTGCAGCTTTCTCTTTAAAATATTCCTTCATCAAACAAGGCGATTTAAGAAGCAACTCGTTCTCATCACCAAGTTTAATCTCAACGTATTTTCTTGGTGTACCCACATAACCAGGACGACGCTGTTCTAAAGTAGAAAAAGTAGCATAAGCAAGATTTTCGGTTTGTCCGTAGCCCTCTTGAATATGAATATCAAGCTTGTCAAAAAAACCAAGAATTGATACTGGCAAATGCGAAGCGCCAGAAAAACTATTAGTGCAGCGGCAAAGACCAAGCTGGTGCTTAATTTTCTTTTTGATTACAGAAGAAATGCCAGGTATTTTGAGCAAAAAATTCAAAATCGCAGGAGATAGTTTCTGCTCTATTTTTTGCTGAAAAACCCCCCAAATCCGCGGAACTGCAGTAAAGAAGGTGGGTTCAGCTTCTCGCAAATTCTCAATAAATTTATCCAGGCTTTCAACGAAAGACACATCACAGGGTATCGTAATACTCCCTAATTGGATTGCTGAACGTTCATAAACGTGAGCTAGAGGTAAATAAGACATAAGATGATAATGAGCGACCTTTTTAATACGCTGAATGTCTTCAGGAAAAATTTTTAGGTAATTAGCAATTGTTTCATGCGTATAAACCGCTCCTTTAGGCAGCCCAGAAGTCCCTGAAGAATAAATAATCGTGAATAGATCATCTGGAGATGAGTCCACAATATCTGTTAAAGGCTCCTTAGCGAGAATATCTGCCCAATGGTTATTCGTATTGAGCTTAGGATGATAATCAAAATTTACTGTCGGCAAATCGGCGGGAATATAGCTACGAACTCGTACACAATCATCTAATTTTCCAATAAATACGAGCTTTACTTCTGCGTGCTTTAAAACATATTCAATGCTGTCATGGTGCTGATTTGCAAATAAAGGTACACTGGCCATACCTGCCAAACTAATACCAAAATCAGTAATAAACCATTCGGCACAATTTTTGGAAAAAATAGCAATATGGTCACCTTTTTTTAGACCAGCATCCTGCAAAAAACGGGCAATTTGCCTGGCTTGGCGAATAACCATCTGCCATGTATATTCATACCACTTTCCATTACGAGGTTGTCTTAAATAGACTTTTTCACCATGCTTTTTTTCGTTTTCTAATAAAAGTTGGTTAAGCGAATTTTGTAATATTTTTTTTGCCATAGCCTGGCCTTGAACGCTTTTTAACTATTATTTTAGTATCAGAACCCCAAGTTTGCTCTGTGAATTAACTTAAATCGATACAATAACTATTTTCTATAAAAAGGTTGTTTACATTTCACTAAATTAAAAGCATAGAATTTTAACAGGGGAACCAAGTAGGTCGGACCCCGGCCTAACAAGCTGTTTGGCGAAGTCTGACCTACTTTTACTTAAGCAATTGAAGGAGATTCTGCTAATTGGTGCTCTCTATCTTTGACGGGGAGATCGTCACTACCTTTTGTTATTTTTCGGTGCGCTTGCCTATGCTGCTTATGACCGAATATACCATAGCTATCTAACTGTCTATTTAATGAACCGTCTAATTTTGTCCCTGATTCTCTACGTATTATTCGTGGTTTCCCCAAAACTTCACGCAAATAATCTACTATCTCTATCTGCTTAGTTGTGCTGGCTTTTCGAAGCGCTAATTCTAGTACAGCTTTTCGAGGTTTATTATCGGATAATAAACTACAAAAACCTTGCACCATGGCGATTTGTTTGCCTTTTACAGCAGTTAATAAACCTTGTTCCACTATACGTTGCGAAGGAGCATTGGTGGGCAAATTACAAAGATACAATGCCGCTGCTGTATCACCTAATTTAATGGCTGCCTGCAGAGCATTTTCAGTCCCCTGGCGACTAGGTGGATTGCTTAAATGACAGAAAAACTCTATAGCTGTTGCCTGCTGTGATTTAACTGCCGACAATATCCCAAAATCAACTGCGCCCTGTAAAAAGCGATTTGTTGGTAAACTGCAAAAATAAGCTATAACGTCTTGTTTTCCTGCTTTTATAGAAGCTTGTAAAGCTTTTCCCTGAACTTGTGGACTTGGTTTATTTAATTCTAAATTTGATAAATAGTTTACTAAAGGCAAATGACCATTTGCCGCAGCCTCAATTAAGGCCGATTCAATAAGCGTTCGGCTTAAAGGATTATCCTTCAAACCGCAGAAATAGCTTATAAACTCAAGATTGCCAACCCGAGCCATTTTATTCATTATTCGGTCAATCACTAGTTGGCGAGGCGCATTATTTTCTAACCTGTAGAGACGTTTAGCCAACTCCAAACAATTAGTTTCTGCCGCCTGTTCAAACATTTTTTCAATTTGCAGTTGTGAGGGTGCATTGACTGGTAAGGAGCAAAAATATTCAGCTAAATCCCAATGCTCTAACTTCGCTGCAAGTCTAAATCCTCTTTCAATAACTTCTTTACTAAAAGAGTTACCTGTCAACTGGCAAAGATAACGCACCACATTAATATGATTATTGGTAATTGCACCCTCAAGTGCTTTTTCTAAAATTTTTTTAGGAGGTAAGGGATTATCGTCATTACAAAAGACTCCTACAGCAGTTAGTTCCCCCTGCTCAGCAGCCTGCATTAAAACGAGATAAATTGTCCTTCGTGTGAATAATTTAATTGTATCAGCACAAAGGTAATTGACCACAGGCCAATGACCAACTTCGGCTGCAAGCAACAACGCTTTATTCATCACAGGCTTACTTTGTTGTTTTATTGCTGCAATATTCGTAAGAAGTCCCAGATTGCCTTGTCTGGCAGCTTTAAGGAAAACCGTCTCACCACCATAATCTCTCGCCCACCAATTGCGGCGTTGAATAGGAGCGGCCTCAAGCTTATCGATAATTGTATCTCTAATTAATTCGTCATCAATTGCCGTCAGGATTTCAACTAACACACGCTCATATTCACTAATATCTTCCGATGGTTGTGTTGGCGATTGTAATGACAATAATTCAATAAAGGCATTAATATCAAAAGCACTGCCCTGCTTGTTAAAACAAGCTTGGGCAATCCGAATATACAACGTATATTTGTCATAAAAATCAAATTTGGGCTGAGAATTGAGGTAGGTTAAAGTCTGCAATTTCCGCGATACCTCGAACCAGGTGTCTTCAATTAACTGATAGCTTTCAATAGTCAGCGAACTCTGTTCAGTACCCCTGGCAATGCACTCCTCAAGCTGTCGCTGTAACTGGGCAGAACGACGAGCCAGGTGAATAGCCCATCCTGGGTATCTTTTTAATTGCCTCAATAACTCGATATCATCAATTAAATGAGAGTTGTCGAAAAGCTTTTCAATAATTGCATCAAATACCTGACCCGCAGAGGGATGATTATGCTTCAAGAAGACAGTAAGCATAACCAGCAATTGGGCAATTACATCAAGTCCAGACGCGTCAGAACTATTAAGTTGCTGAATATATTTCTCCACATTGACTGCTTTTATCTTTTCAAACAAGGCTGGTTTATAAGGCAATAAATGCAAGATTGCGCCGCTATTTAATGAAATCAACTGCTCAACGGTGGACTCCTCTATTAATTTAGCCAGCTCTTTCAAAAATGCAGGTTGTCCTACGGCAATAAGATTAATAAGAGCCGGTAATTCTTTGGTTAACATACTTTCATGATTCAGGCTACGCTTTAAAGCATTCAGCCAATTTTGACTCTCAGGTTCGGTAGGCGTTATTACCGCAGCAACTAAGAAGGGTTGACCGAATAACTTAGAAAGTGCAGCAAAATTCTCTTCCGTAGGTGTAAAATCCAGAGGGGCATCTGACACCTGCACCGACAGAAGTTCCTCTTCTCTATGCAGGACACCATCTAAGCTATAAGACTCAAATCCACGCTCATCACAACTCACCTTGCCAGCCTGGACAACCAATTTTTTTGCTTCAGGAAATTGGGCCAGAAGCCTATATAATTGACGGATAGCACTCTCTTCCTGATCGAGAGTAAATAGATGATATCTTAGAAAATTATGTAGTAAATTCGTTCTTAGAATTGTCCTTGAAGAAACGCCCTGCTGTAACAGCCACAATAATAAAGCTGCAAATTTTTCAACGTCATACAATTCAGTATTAAATAACGCACTAATTCCCAGCGCATTTTTCTGTTCAGCTAATTCCTCTGAAAAAAACGCCAGGTAGGTTTCGACAGATTTGACCGCCTCCCTCATTTTGATCTCAGCCAATTCTTTCGCTACCTGGCGATTGATCCCCTCACAATCTTTAAATAAAGATTTATTTTCTTCATAAAATTTTAATGTTTTGGTTTTATCTTCATGCAACAAAACCATAAATAGATGCGTACTTTTAAGAACAAGCGTAGCTTCCTTATTTTCCGCGAGAAGACTCAAACAATACTTAAGAGCCAGGGAGAATAAGCTATCACTTACAATCGCTGTTAATTCCTTTTTACCGAATTCTATAAAATTCAAGAGATGCAGATGTTTTTCTACATCTTGAGCTTCTGGAAGAGAAGTATGGCTTGTATCGATTTTTCTGCGTTTGCTAAACCATGCGACTCTGACCTTTGCGATTAATTGTTTATGAATTTGTTGCTCGACTGCCTGTTCTTTCTCAAAATAAGAGAGTGTCAGGGATTGGTTTTCAAAAGGAAAGTCTTCTTGGGTACCCTCTATCCATGCTACTAAACTGCTTAACATATTCACTCTCCTTATGAACGGGCATAAATTGATTATAAAGAAGCCGTTATAAAGAACAAGAGTTTTTTTGTACGGTAGGATAATTTTTTAGGCTTGACGCGCAGGTGGTAGGCGAAAAGATCGCCAAAAGATCATCGTGACAGAATATAAGCAGAAAGTTTTAAAGCACCCAAATTAACGGGTGCCGCCAATAGTCAGAGCATCAATTTTAAGGGTTGGTTGTCCTACGCCGACAGGGACTGATTGGCCATCTTTACCACAAACACCGATACCACCGTCCAATGAAAGATCATTTCCAACCATAGAGATTTTTTTCATGACTTCAGGGCCATTGCCAATTAAGGTAGCCCCCTTAACAGGTTTGGTCACTTTGCCATCTTCGATGAGATAAGCTTCGCTGGCAGAAAAAACAAATTGCCCAGATGTGATATCAACCTGCCCACCACCAAAATTTACGGCATATAAACCGCGTTTTACCGAACGCAGAATTTCCTCAGGACTGTAATTTCCTGACAGCATATAAGTATTTGTCATTCTTGGCATTGGTAAATGAGCATAAGACTCCCGCCGGCAATTACCTGTAGGTTTCATACCCATTAATTTGGCATTTAATTTATCCTGCATATAATTGACTAGTACCCCATCATCAATCAGGGTAGTGCACTGGGAAGGAGTTCCTTCATCATCAATGGTGAGTGAACCTCGTCGATCTTTTAGAGTGCCATCATCGACTACGGTAACACCCTTCGCAGCAACCTGCTGTCCCAAACGACCTGAAAAAGCGGATAAACCTTTACGATTAAAATCACCTTCCAAACCATGCCCTACTGCTTCGTGAAGCAAAACCCCAGGCCAACCAGGTCCCAGGATCACTGGCATAGTACCAGCAGGTGCTTCTTCTGCTTCAAGATTAATTAATGCTTCACGCACTGCTTCACGCGCATAACCCAGTGCTCTTTCCTGTTCCAGAAAATACGAATAGGCCACACGTCCACCGCCGCCGGAGCGAGCCGATTCTCGACGGCCGTTTTTATCTTCAACAATCACACTGACATTAACACTGACTAAAGGCCTGATATCAGCAATCATTTCTCCGTGTATACCAGCCACCATAACGACTTCGAAACAACCGCTTAAAGAAGCATTAACCTGAATTACTCTCGGATCTATCCGTCTCGCTTCTTTATCGATCGCTTCAAGCAAGGCAATCTTTTCCTGTTTGGTCATGCCTTCGATGGGATTTATATCGGCATAACGTGTAATAGGCGAAGCTGCTACTTGGATCGATTGAGTCGCCTTTGTGCCACTAAAAGCAATAGAACGTGCCGCATCAGCCGCACGCTGCATTGCAGGCAATAAAATATCATCGCAATAAGCATAACCTGTTTTATCACCACTGACTGCTCGAATGCCAACCCCACGATCAATGGAATAGCTACCGCTTTTAACTTCTGAATCTTCCAGATACCACGATTCATAGCTACTACTTTGGAAATAAAGATCAGCATCATCTACATGTCGACCCATCATCGAACGAATCAATTTTTCGACTACCGACTCATCCAGAGAAGCTGGTTTTAATAACAAATCTTTAGCAATAGTTAATACTTGAGACATAATTTTACCTTCAAAAATAACGGTCATTTATCCAAGAGAACATGGTGATCATTACAAGGAAATTGTCGACGCAATTGCTGCAGCCGTTGTAAATCAATATCAGCTGTCAACATGCCCACCCCATTCTCCTGCTGAGCCACTAGTTTTCCCCAAGGTTCAACTATCATGCTATGGCCATAGGTTTGTCGGCCATTTTCATGAAGTCCTCCCTGATTAGGAGCTATAACGTAACATAAATTCTCAATTGCACGTGCTCTCAATAACACTTCCCAGTGTGCAACTCCTGTAACTGCGGTAAATGCCGATGGCACTGTAAATAATTCAGCACCTCTTAATACTAATTGTCGGTACAATTCAGGAAAACGCAAGTCATAACAAACCGTCAACCCCACTCGTCCAACTGGCGTATCTACTACCACTACCTCATCGCCTCGTTCTATTGTTGCTGATTCCTGGTGAGCCTCCTGCTCAGAAACACGTACATCAAAAAGATGAATTTTGTCATAACGGGCCGCACAGCGCCCTTCATCGTCAAACACCAGACAACTTGTTTTCACGCGGTCTTGCAGACCTTTCAAAGGAAGAGTTCCAGCAATAACCCACAATCCATATTGTTTGGCTAAGGAACTAATCTTGTCTTGAATTGCTCCTGCCCCATATTTCTCGGCAATTTGCAATTTATCACTTTCATTAACGCCCATAAACGCAAAATTTTCTGGCAAAACCAGTAAATCAATTTGCTTTTCCCTTGCATCAATAAAGAATTGTTCAACCTGTTTTAAGTTATTTTCAACGGAAGCGGACGAAACAATTTGAACAGCAGCAACTTTAGGCATAATTATCCAACCAATAATAGTAAAAACTATCTGTAATTATCGGTGATTAAATCAGGATCTTTCAATAGATCTCTTCAAACTCTGCTGTAGCGCGAAATTGGCTTCGCCGATAAACTGCTCAAATCCCTCCTGTGCTTGCATTTTTACACTCAGGCACTGCGCATCTTCCTGCACTTCCTCACTACAACCAATTTGAAAAAAGAGCTCCCATTGAGGAAAGAGATTTATAACCTTGATTCTAGAATTCTTTTTTAACAATCCTACATGAGTAGAGTATTTAAACTGCTTGCGAGTATTTATGCAGTTCTATAGACTTGAAAAATGGGCAAGCCGACCATAGATATGCTAAACTAGAAATATAAATTATCTGGAGTTATTGCATGAACCGAAATGACGTTACTGTGTTAAGCCAACGTAGTGATTCAGTACTTGCCACAAACAAAGTACTTCGTAACACTTACCTTTTGCTTGGCATGACTTTTTTATTTAGCGCATTAACTGCGTATGCTGCTTACGCTTTTGCTGTTAAACCCCTAAATCCAATACTCATGATTGTTGGTGTCTATGGCTTAATGTTCTTGACACAAGCATTAAGAAATAGCGCACTTGGAATAGTAAGCGTCTTCGCGTTCACAGGTTTTCTGGGTTATACCTTGGGACCGATTCTTAATTTTTACATTGCCAATTTTTCAAACGGCCCTCAGCTAATAGGCACATCATTAGGTGCGACGGGTATGATTTTCTTTGCCTTATCAGGCTACGTATTAACTACTCGTAAGGACTTCAGCTATTTAGGTGGCTTTCTGTTTGTGGGCATCATGGTTGCTTTGTTGGCCATGGTTGCTGGTATCTTCTTTCAAATTCCAGCGCTTCAACTAGCTATATCAGCAGCCTTTGTACTGATTTCTTCCGGTTTAATTTTATTCCAAACGAGTGAAATTATTCATGGCGGAGAAACGAATTACATTTCCGCAACCGTGTCATTGTTCGTATCCATATATAATCTGTTCGTGAGCCTACTTAACTTATTAAGTGCTTTTTCAGGACGCGATTAATATACGTCTCCTCAACCTGAATCCCGGTGAAATTAGCCGGGATTTTTTTTGAGTTTTATTACACACTCAAAACTGGTAACGTAATCTGGGCACAGGCGCAGCCGAAACCCGGGATTTTAATTTTCAAGAAGTTGAGAGTATTTCATTCCTGACTTACAGCTTTCGACTTAGATCCGGGCTACCTCCTAAACTACCTGTTTTTTTCACCTTGCTGCCAATTTGCTCTAGCACGGAATAGAGCAGGCAAATCAGCCACTGATTTTTGACTCGGTTTATCAAGATTAAATATTTCACGGGATTTTTGATAATAAATCCCCAAGGGTACTGGGAATTCTGGAAAATTAAGCTGGGCCAGGCGCATTGCAGCAATGTAGTTACTTGAGTCATGGTGATAGAGTGTATTCTTATCACTACAGTTGGCACTCGGAATACACTGTAAAGATTCATTCTGTAAAGCCAACACCCATTCTTGTTCTGCTCCGAAGTACAGAGGCTTTTCCTCTTCCAGCACAATTGTTTTATCTGCTCGGTTTGTTTTTAAAGCGAAGGCATCGAAAGCACCATGGTTAAAAATATTGCAATCCTGATAAATCTCTACAAAAGAACACCCCTGGTGCTCGTAGGCTTTCTTAAGAATGAAAGCCAGATGATTAGGATCCTTATCTACGGCACGTGCAACAAAACTAGCTCCCGACGCCAGTGCAATCATTAAAGGATTAATAGGTTCATTACTCACCCCTTCTGGGGACGTTTTGGTGACCTGCCCCTTTTGGGAAGTTGGTGAAAATTGCCCTTTTGTTAACCCATAGACTTGGTTATTAAAAAGCAAGATATTGATATTCACATTGCGTCTTAGGCAATGTATCAAATGATTACCACCAATACTAAGGGCATCTCCATCACCGGTGATAACCCATACCGTCAAATCATTCCTCATGGCTTTAAGACCAGTAGCCACCGCTGTTGCTCTGCCATGAATAGTATGAAAACCATAGGTGTTCATGTAATAAGGCAACCTGCCTGCACATCCAATTCCTGAAACAAAGACATGTTGTTCCGGTGGCAAACCTAATTCTGGTAATAAACGCTGTAAAGCAGCTAAAATAGCGTAATCACCACATCCTGGGCACCAACGGACCTCGGTTGCATTGGCGAAATCTTCGCGTTTATAACTGTTATTCATGGTTTATTTCCAATTTAATGGCTTTAACAAGATGACCGACGGTAAAAGGCTGGCCATTGCACTGATTAATCGATTTAGCGTCAAGTAAATAGGTTGCCCGCAGAAGCTGGCACAATTGCCCCGAATTTAATTCAGCAACCAAAATCTTATCAAAACCAGCCATGACCTGACCTAATTCTTTTGGTAAAGGATTCAGATGCCGTAGATGTAGCAGAGCAATAGTGATACCCTCAGCACGACACTGGTTCACTGCTGATTTAAGACTACCATACGTACTTCCCCAACCTACTAACAAAATTTGGGCATTTTCATCACCCTCTAATTGTAAATGGGGATAATCGCGAGCTATACCTGCAATTTTTTCCGCTCTCAATTTGACCATTTTCTGATGGTTATCGGCATCATAGCTAACTTTTCCTTCTTCACCCTGTTTTTCCAACCCTCCTATTTGGTGAATGAACCCTGCTGTACCAGGAACATTCCAACTACGAGATAGAACGTCATCTCGCTGGTAAGGTTTGGGGAAGCGGTTAAAATCAACAGCCGGTATCTTAATTGATTCAATCGCAGGGAGTTTCCAAGGTTCAGCCGCATTTGCCAAATAAGCATCCAGCAAAACAATCACTGGCGTCATATATTTAATTGCCATAGTAAACGCTTCAATAATTGTGTTAAAGCAATCCGAAGGCGATTGTGCAGCGAGAACAGGTAATGGAGCCTCTCCATGACGACCGTACAAAGCTTGGCGTAAATCACTTTGGCCAGTTTTAGTAGGCAATCCAGTAGAGGCCCCCGCACGCTGGACATCCACTAAAACAAGAGGTAGTTCCGTCATCACAGCCAGGCCAAGACTTTCACTTTTCAAATCCAGCCCAGGCCCCGAGGTGCAAGTTAAGGCTAAACAACCACCATAAGCAGCACCTATGCAAGAACAAATTGCTGCGATTTCATCTTCAGCTTGTAATAAACGAACGCCGTAGTCTGCCAATCTCGCACATTCATGTAAAATGGCAGAGGCAGGTGTTATAGGGTAACCTGATACCAGCAATGGTATTTGGGTACTCACAGCGAGCGTTGCCAGAGCAAGAGCCACAGCTTCTACACCAGTGATTTGTCTGTATTCACCGTTTTCACGGCTTACCTGCCCAAGCATAAATTGCCGCCGACTCAACTCCAGTGTCATGGCATAATTATAACCGGCCAATAAGGTCAACTCGTTGGCTTTAGCAATCTGTGGATTCGCTTTAAATTTTTTATTAATAAAAGCCAGACAACTTGCCGTGGGCAAATCAAACAGCCAAAGTACTAAACCTAATACATAGAAATTCTTTGCTTTTTTAGCTTGGGCATGGTTCATCGCAAGTGTTTCAACCGCTTGTAAAGTCTGACTTATCAGAGGCAAGGAAACAACTTGATACTGATCGACAACCCTGTCAAGAAATTCGCTCGTTAGACCTGCTTTTTGCCAATCCTTGGGTTGAAAACTATCTTCATTAATAATCAATAAACCACCTGGATTTAAGTATTCCAGTGAGTTCTTTAAAGCGGCAGGATTTAAGGCCACCAATACATCCAAGGTTTCCCCAGCAGTAAAAATAGCCTGTTCAGCCATCGCCAACTGGAATCCCGATACTCCCGCAACAGTCCCTGCAGGTGCTCTGATTTCAGCGGGAAAATCAGGCAAGGTTCGTACATCACGTCCGGTAAGTGCTGCTGTGATGGTTAATTGCTCACCTACAAGCTGGACACCATCACCAGAATCACCGCTCAAACGAATAACAATCGCCTCAGTATTTGACATAATTTCTGGCTTCCAACATAAGTTGGCGCATATGCCTCACCGCATCTTTTAATCCACAAAATAAAGCTCGGGCGATGATCGCATGGCCAATGTTTAATTCGTGTAATTCTTTGATGGCTGCAATAGGCTTCACATTTTGATAGTTTAATCCATGACCGGCATTAACAATTAAATTGAGGCTTGCAGCATACTCTGCAGCTTGCCTTACTCTCTGCAGTTCTCGTGCCCGTTCAGCGGCATTGCTGGCATCCGCATAACAGCCTGTGTGTATCTCAATAGTGGGAGCTCCAATTTCAGCCGCTGCTTCAATTTGTTTTGGATCAGGATCGATAAATAAGGAAACTTCGCTACCCATTTCTGTTAAACGTTTCACTGCGTTAGAAACCAGTTGGTAGTTAGCCAACACATCCAAGCCGCCTTCCGTAGTCAATTCTTCACGTTTCTCAGGAACAAGGCAGGTGTGTTCCGGCATAATTTCTTCGGCAAAATCCAGCATTGCATCAGTGACAGCTAATTCCAAATTCATACGTGTTTGCAGTACAGACTTAATTAATCTGACATCACGAGCTTGAATATGGCGTAAATCCTCCCGCATATGTAGCGTAATTCCATCAGCACCGGCTTCCTCGGCATCGATAGCTGCCTGTACAGGATCAGGATAACGTGTACCTCGAGCCTGGCGCACAGTGGCAACATGATCAATATTAACACCCAGTAAAATTTCTTTAATCATTATTCACCATTAAATTCAAAAACACTCCGCTAAATTATGACTCGAAACCATCCCGGCTTCTATACTTGGCAACCTCATTTGCTAAGAAAACGCCTGCTTTGGCTTACACAAGCGATTTGCATGCCAATTATTAGAGTATCTGTGAAACTTTACTGGATTAGCGTGTTGATCGGCCTTTCTCCCCGCACGGTTCTCTATAGGGGGAGTTCACAAGAAGCCTATTTAATTTTTTTGCCGGATATATAAGGAGCGTGATTTAAGCTCTCGTCCACCTAGCAGATGATCAATTGCCTGACGCATAATTATTTTTGCCGTTTTCAGGACATTCAAATCACTGAGTTGTCCTTGGGAAAGTGCGAGAATATCACCGCCAGACATCCCCCCTTCAGTGGAAGCCATAAATCCTGTGCTAGCAATGAATTGGTATTGTTTATGACTAACAATTGCATTAGTAGAACAAGCTTCTTCAGTAAAGGAAATAGAACAACCACAGGCTAAAAGAAGCGCATATTCAAAACGTCTTAAGAGTGCTTCAATCACTAACCTATCCGTTGTGGTAGTTAAACCACGTAAAGTTAGCAGATAAACATCAAAGAGTTCTGGATGAGTATCCATGGGGGCAAGAGCATAATAGAGTAGCTCATTGAGATAAAGGCCGGCAAAAAGCGCCTCTCCATTGAGTTTAAAACCTGTGGTAGTGCTTTCAATGTTACGCGCATAATACCAATCTTTCCGGGTATCAATGGCTAACCATAGGGAACTAAAAGGCTGTAAAAGGGCTTGTTTTTTCGGAGTGCGCCCCCCCTTACATAAACAGGTGAGCACCCCTTTTTCGCGGGTAAAAAAGGTTATCCGCACACTCGTATCACCAGAGGGGCGTTTATGTAAAACCCAACCCTCCAGCGTTTCAGTGGTCATAACCTAATTGTTTTAATAGACGCTCATCATCAGCCCAACCGGATTTTACTTTACACCAGCATTGTAAAAAAACTTTTTTACCCAGTAATTGCTCCATATCCAAACGGGCGCCGGTAGCCATTTCTTTTAATTTCTGCCCTTTATCACCAATAATCATGCGTTTATGATTGGCTTTATCGACTAAAATTAAAGCGTGTATACGTACCAAATTACCCTCATCTTTATAAGATTCGATATCAACAGTGGTTGAGTATGGTAATTCTTGGCCACAAAAACGAAAAATTTTCTCCCGTAACAATTCAGCACATAAAAAACGTATAGGCCTATCTGTGAATTGATCATCCGCAAATAAATGGGGACCTTCGGGTAAATAGGCTTTTAATTGTTGTTGCAAATTATCAACTTGCACTCCTGTCTTGGCAGAAAGGGGGATGATAGCCGCAAAATCATGACGCTGGCTGATCTGCTCTAACCAGGGTAACAGTAACGATTTATCACTAATCTTATCTATTTTATTGACAACAAGAATACAAGGAACATCAGCCTGCTTAATCAAACGTAGCACATATTCATCTTCATCTTCCCAATGTGTTCCATCCACTAAAAAAGCGATAACATCGACATCGCGCAAGACACTGATTGCTGTTTTGTTCATCAGGCGATTCATCGCCTTTTTTGATCCCTGATGAATGCCGGGAGTATCTACATAGACATATTGATATTGCTCAAGAGTCTGTATGCCTAAAATACTGTGTCTTGTAGTTTGTGGTTTTTTAGAAGTAATACTTAGCTTTTGTTGTAAGATATGATTCAGTAAAGTTGATTTACCTACATTAGGTCGCCCAACCAAGGCAATGTAACCGCAGTAACTTGTCATTAATCCTAAATCCTGTTTATTTTTAGCACATTTTAACAGTCCACCTACAAGATTGCCAGCGATGCCTATATTCTTAACACCAGAATCAAAATTCGCTCAACAAAAATGATAGTCTATCCTTTTCCGCAAACGACATTTGTACTTGAATTAATTAGCTAACAACTCTTCAAGATGGATTTTACTATCATCCAATCGGACTTAGTGCAAATTTACTTGCCATTGTTGTATAAAAGCATATAGTGTTGCACAAGGGATCCTCAATAACCAAGTGTAACATGGGCAGAACGGAATATATTGACGGGCGCTTACAAGCAATAATACCTTTGCAAGTTAAACCTTATTCTCATCAAGCAGTACCCACCATTACAGGTTCCCCCGTTACTAATCAAGCCGGTACTGTATTATATGGCTACTATGGTATGGATTATCGCCTGCCAGATGGTGATTGCCTGCGCATGGTCGCCAATCATAATAAGGGAACTGTACAATTATTTTTGTTAACAACTACACCGGAAAAACTGCAGCAACTTCCTGGTGAGCGCACTGCCTCACTGGTAGCGAATGCCATCAGTCATGTGCATCGTTACCGTATTCGTGCTAACAGTTATGAAAAACCCCTCACAGACATACAAACTGCAAAATATGAATTGGCATCCCAGTGTATTGCTAATCTTCAACAGCTGTTGCCTCGCGAACGTGATATAACGCCTGATAACTGGAGTGCCCAAGAAGCTTTACGTGGAGATATTATTGCGATACTGGACGAATGTTGTGCTAAAAATCGCCTGCTCGCCAATAATCCTATTATCTCGGAAGGGGAATTAAATCGCATTCTCTTCGATGCAGTAAAAATGGCACAGCATTATGAGTTCAATCGTTTTTATCAGGTAACCCGAATCGATCAACTGGATTTTACCCAATATGACCCTGAGGCATCCAACTCCAGACCATCCTGTTTTGTCTGGGACAGTGAATTACACATCGGGCAAAATGAAGAAGCGTTAAATGACACTATACGTGTTATTTGCCAACTTTATGGCCTTAATCCGGCGCCCGCCTTAACTATCCCTGCAAATCGTTTTAAACGCCTGGCATTATTTTTACGCCAACTCTGGCATGATAGTAGAGATTGGATTAACCACTCGCTCATTCAGCATCAGCCTACAGAGATAATTAACACCAACACAAGGCTTGACGGTTTATCAATCACTCGTATCAAACCTTATTACCATTTAAGGGGTTTGGAACAAATTGGCTACAAAAAACTTGATGATTTGGTTGCAGCGTTTACCAAACAAAGGATAGCAAAACTAACAGCAGCGTCATTGCAGGAAGCAATAGCATTGCTTACTAATCTTGAAAACGGCAGCTGGGTAGAGTTACCTGATCAACAAGTCATTGTCCGTGTAGACAATGAAATTGTGGTACTTCCTTTTTTTGTAGAGAAACATGCTTATTACCCATTACCCAGCGGAGAAGATTTATTTACTTTAAGCCAACTTAGCAAGCATCATCTTTATTTGCCTGAACGTATCAATTTACGTGTTAAAGCCTTTTTTTCGCGCCTACCGACCTTTTTCTTTCAGTTATACGAGCATTTATACCAGCTAATAGCCTATGAGCTAGGTAATGAATTTATTCACCATATTCATAGTGGCCATCATTTAGTTGAAAGTAAGCCGCATACCCCACCGCCCCACCTAATCTCATTGCAGCATTTTTTAAGTAAAGAGGGTGTCCTTGCTAATGGGGAAACGCTAGAAGAGTTTGTGAAAACACAAATTGCTACAAGTCGTTATGTAATCGCTCGTGAGAACCACCCGCCGAGCCCGCCCGCCTATGATAATCCACTCCATCGGCTCCTGGGGGTAGTACGCCATATAGCAGGTTTTTTTATTGAGACTAATGAAAAAAATCCCATCGTTGGCACCTTGGCAATGGCTGCCTATGCTTATGGCGCAGGAGCAGTGATTGCACCCGAAATGCTAACCAAGCTCTTGCAAAAATTACAATTGAATAAGCTTATTTCAGGTATTAAACCCACTCAGGAACTTGGCAAATGGATGAGCCATGGTGCTACTGCTGAAGCAATTTCTGCTGCAGTCACTTATTGGCAAACGATTGTTGTAGGCGGCGATCTCGATCAGTTTTTTGTTAAAGCGGCCACTGTACTAAAAGAAGATCCGGCAGAAGTGGCTATTATTGCTGCTCTCGCCTTGAGTTTAGGCTATGGCTTATGCAACACCATTCCAACATTCAAAAAGGAAAAGGGCCGCTTCCCGTATTTTAATTACGCTGCCTTCGGTGGTAAAGGTGGAGCGGCGCTTTATTCCACTGTTATGCATCCCGGAGAAGACTGGTTGTTTGGTTCAATTAAATGGCTCTTAAAAGGCGGGTTGACCCTGGCAAAAATAGTCTTGGGCCCTCTTGCCGAGGGCTATCATTATGGTTATAGAAAAGGGTTTTTATCTGGCCTTAAAAAAAGCTGGTCTTTAATGCGTTATAACAGCAGACAGACGCTTGCGGCACTGGGTGATTTATCGTTAGCTTTAACGACTATACCCCTACTGGAAATAGGGAGCCTATTTATTCATGTCCCCTTTTTGGGACTAACAGGCTTGTTAAGTAAATCGCTTGCTATTTTGGGAAATTGGCACCTTTTAGGACAGGCCTTGCTTGATTTTTCCCATTGGCTAACTAATCGTAACTATTTACCAGGATTTCGATTATCTCCTCTGTATGGTTTTAATATTTCCTTTAAACCTTATGTGAAAAATTTTTGGCTTAATAATAGCCTCAATCTGTTGCGGATAGTTACTCTGACTCCTTTAGCCTTACTTAAAAATCTAATCCTCTTGCCCACCATTGATATTTTATCATTTTCTATCCGCCTTAGCTTAACTTGCCTAACCCCCATTATTAGACAACTAGCCTATACTGCAGGAACCTCATTGATTGTTGCCGCATTACTCTGGGACAATACGGCAGGCCACATTTTTCGGTTAGCAGCCAAAGGCGTTACTCATAGCGCTAATTGGTTGGAAAGCTTAGCTGGATTCGCAAAGCAAGGTTTGTTAGCACAGATACAAATTACGCGCCGTCAATTGCATGCTTGGGCCTTTTGCAAAGAAGATGGATTATTGCATGAGATGCATAAAAATAATGATAATGATTACTTTATCCAAGAGCCTATGCGTTTAGAAAAATTAGAACCTTTTCCGCACGATACTACTCGTTGCTTATTAGAGGTATTACTTGACACTGATGAGTCAACACAGGAAAAGAAAGAAATCGATATACCTCTATCAGTTGCACAAACAAAAAATGAAACAATCCATTATCCTCCCTTATTCACTGCTGCCCAATTCCCAGGCTCACCAAGCGGCGAAAATCGAACTCTCGTTACGAACTACCTTTAGCCAATAATATTGTAATAATGAATAAAACGGATATGACAAGCAAAGGATTCACACTTATCGAAACACTTCTAGTAATAGCCATTGCAGGAATACTCATCACGCTGGCTTATCCCACTTACCTCGATTATATTGTGCGAGTCAGGCGTGTTGACGGTAAGACTGCTCTCATTGATTTGGCAAATCGCCTGGAACACTATTATGCCATACATCATAGTTACCAATCGGCAACACTCGCTACAGGCAAAAATACTGATGTACAAAATACTAATGTGTCGCCCGAAGGCTGGTATACCCTATCAATAGAATCGCAGACTGCCACAACTTATGAGTTAAAAGCGACCGCCCAAAAGGCTCAGGCTTTTGATAAAATTATTTGCCAGGAGTTAACCTTCAATTACCTGGGTATAAAAGGGACACACCCGGATACTGGCAGCAATGCAGCTCTAAGTGCTTGTTGGTAAGTAATTATTAAGGAAGCTTAATAATTTAGTTCGCCCAAAAGTCATTTTGACTATTGTGTAGCCAATTTAGTTTCGTGTATACTTTATATAATAATCACTTCTTTTTGTGAGTTAGCATGTCTCAACACATCAAACCTGCCAAGCTGGTACCACTTTCTACTAATGCCCAATCTGAGCAAATAAAATCTGCACAAATGAAACAAGCCGTACAAGAGCATAGACAACAAGAAGAAAGTGCATTAACAGCCTCTCAGTCTAAAGATGGGGTAAGACTAACCCAATCTCAAGAAAGCAGTTTGCCTTCACAACGTCCAGAAGAAGACACATTAACCCTCAATACTCACCAAGGCAAAGTAACCTTAACTGAGTCCGAAGTAGAGGAATGGTTTGCGAACACTGAAAAAGCATTAAGGACCAGCCAAGACAAAACAGGTCCAGTCACTCAGCAGGCAAATGATCGTGAACTAGGAGCTAAATTCCTTAGTCGCTTTGGTCTTAAATCCGCTAAAGACGTAATTCAATTTTTAAATTCCCCGGCAGGCGACACAGTAAAAGAAACGATCGCCGCCCAATGGTCAGAAAAAGAGGCCATTAAAGCTGAGCGTGCTTTCGAGCAACGGGAGAAAGAAGCATTAAGAAAACGACGACTTGCTTATTTCCTGGCGGGTGTGATGATGCACAAAGCCGCGAAAGCGAAGGAATTGAATCGAGCCTATGCTGAAGCAGGTCAGAAAGCGATAGAGCGCAGTAAAGAGAATGCCACGGGCGGCACCTCATATGGCGCGAGCGAAACATCAGCTGCTGCCCACGCAGCCGCCCTATCACAACAGTTAGCGGCGTATCAGAACGTTATTGACGCACTTGAAAACCAATTGACAGCCAAACAAGCACAAGAAGCTGCAATAACCTCCCAAATAGCTGCTATTCAACAAAAATATCAAGCGTTGGGTAACCACGTGGCACAAGCCCATACTCATATCGCACAGGCACTGAGCAAAGACCTTAGTCATGATAAGGTTATTGATGCTTATGATATTAGAATTCAATATATAGAAAACCAACTTAAACAGAAACAATTAGACCACGCTTCATTCCTTAAAAGAAGTGAAAGTCCGGTCGCTAAAGATCGAACGAAATATCTGGATATTGCTGGCGTAATTTCAAAAGAAAGTCACGATTTAGAAACGCTGCTTCTAGTATTAAAAGCACGAGCCTTACTACACCGTGGAAACAAAGGATTCACACCTATCTCTGACGAAGACCGCATAGAAGTGATTGAAAGCAATGCTGCGAAATTGGACGATCAAATTCGTACTGACTTAGAAATCATCCGTGAATTGCTGCAAGACGGCGATGTTAAAAAAGAAAAGCAAGCAATGGCCATGATACTAGAGCATCAAGGGCTCGTTGCGGAAATGGTCACTCTTAAAGAGATGATAGCCGTACTTAAAGGCGAGAAAATACTCGTTAAAAAGGATGGGACAGAAACCATGTCCTATAAAGATGCAGCTTATATTTTATCCCCAGGACAACGAGTTGTTAAAGATCAGCATGGTAAATCCTATCTGTTAACTGGTCATCAATCTTTGGATAACATGACGCCGAATGAAAAGGATAAAGCTCATGACAAATTACGCAGTGTAGCAACCATAGATAAATTGCTACACCATAATGAAAAGCTTGAATTAGGGAAAAAGCAACAAGAGTTAAAACAAGTCCATAAGGAAATTCACGATCTTCGCGATCAAATTCAATTCATGCAGCAACGAAAAGCCGAGGTTAATGAAGCACTAAAAGCCCTTCAACATGAGCCTCGTCCTCAGCCTCATATATCAGGTCCAGGAATGTTCAGTCAAACACCCAAGCCAGTTCCTTCCGAGACCTGGTTACAGATTGAACGCCTTTTGGATAAATTAAAAAATAATCCGAAGAAAGAAGACGTTGAGAAACTGCGCGATCTCATACCTAAGGATAACAGCAAATTACAAAATTTAATTACTCGGTTTGGAAAAGCACTTAACGCTAATGCCCAGATTGAAATGCAACGCTACCTGCAAACAATTGAGATATCGGCTGTGTCAGCTTATAAACCTTTTGTAACCTCTGTAACAAGCCCGCGAGAACAGGAGAGCGAAGAGTTCCAGTCTTCTAAAGAGTCAGTCAAATTTCACCCGACTCCCTTTAAAGATCCATACAGCCTTTAAAGATCCATACAAATAATGGATTTTTGACTTGCTAAGCAGCTGCAACTCTTCTAACATGAACGGATGTTGCAGCCTGTTAGCGAATAGCCATGATGACTGATAAATTATTTGGAAATCAATCAATTATTGTAACCCTTGATGTGGATGCCTTATTATTTGACAGGTTAAAGCAAATTTCTCAAGCAGGTTTCTCTGTTGTTGAAATTAATTGTAGTGAACAAAATCTCTTAAGAAGAATTTTGCAGGAATTCCCAGGACTACGTATTGGTGCAGGTAATATTATCAGCACGCAACAGCTGGAAGATTGTTATAATGCCGGCGTACATTTTGTTTCGAGTCCCGGATTTTTACCTTCCATTGCGCAAACAGCCGCTATTTATTCAATTAACTACTTACCAGGTATCGCAACAATTTCTGAAGCGATGCAAGTGATGGCTTTAGGTTACCATCAAGCAAGACCCTACCCTGCAAATCTGGCTTTTTGCGGCTCATTGAATAAGTGCTTACCGATGCTGCGTTTATTTCCAGCCGAAATCGAATGGGATGAAGCGGAGCACTATCTAAGCCTGCCAGCCGTTGCAGCAGTAAGCATTCTCAATCCAGAAAGCAAACAACTAAATGCATTAGCGGCTGGGGTTTTTGCATAGATCAATCAGGAGTAGAATAGCGCCGATACAAATGGCGCTATCAGCCAAGTTAAAAACAGGCCAATGATGATTTTTGTAATAGACGTCAATAAAATCGGTGACATGGCCTAAAACAGCCCGATCATATAAATTTCCTACTGCCCCTCCCAGAATCAAACTGATGGCGGCCGATTGTAATTTCGCTTTTACCGGTATACGGATCAGCCAAACAATCAAGATCAAACTCATCACAATACTAAAACCGGCAAAAAACCAGCGATGCCAGCTGCCTGCCCCACTAAGGAAGCTAAAGGCAGCCCCCGTATTGTAAGCCAGAGTAAAATTCATCATAGGGAATAATGGTTCGGGCTGATAGGGAATCAAATAGTTGGTAGCCCAATATTTGGAAGCTTGATCAACCAACAGAACCAATAGACTCAGTACAAACCAGGGCCATTTCTTCATACAAAGTTTCTCTCTTCATCATGACCACTAATATTACCAACACAACGTTGACATAAGCCAGGATGATTTGCATCCTCACCGACGTCTTCGCATCGATGCCAGCAACGTTCACATTTTTCATATTCACTCGCTTTGACGACAATTTCGACTGATTCCTCAGTACCGGGAGTCATTTTTTCCATTCTTTCTCCCACTCCTTTCTTGTAGTCATCGATCAACTCCACACTGGCAGCCGACGTTATTAAAACAAAGCGGAGCTCATCTCCTAATCTATCGAGCATCGTTTTAGTCTCTTCCTGGGGACAAAGTATCAGTACTTCTGCCGCCAAGGGAGAACCAATTACTCCTTCTTTCCGTTTATCTTCCAATGCCTTATTAACTTGATCACGTATAGTTTGAACGCGTTGCCAGAAAGCCATATCGACATCTGTAATAACAGGCCATGCTTCATACCAGCGTTCTATAAAAACAGAGTCACTTGTTTGCCCAGGAATTGCCTGCCAAATTTCATCCGCTGTAAAGGATAAAATAGGTGCCAACCAACGCGTTAAGGCATGAATAATATGATACATAGCCGTTTGGCAGGAGCGTCTGGCAATGCTGTTTTTAGCCGTTGTGTACTGGCGATCTTTAATCACATCCAAATAAAAACTACCCATATCTACGGCACAGAAATTATGAATCTTCTGGTAGATAACATGAAAATGATAATTTTCGTAAGCAGTTAAAATTTCATCTTGCAATTGCTGGCATCGTTTAATAGCCCAACGATCCAATTCAATTAACTGACTTGCATCAAGACAATGCTCTTCTGGTTGGAAATCAAATAAATTAGCCAATAAGAAGCGTGCCGTATTACGAATACGACGATAAGCATCTGCGTTACGTTTAATAATTTCGTCGGAAATACTGACTTCATGCCGGTAATCAGTGGAGGAAACCCATAAACGCAGAATATCAGCCCCGTGCTGATTAATCAGTTTATCCAAGGCGACGTAATTCCCCTTGGATTTCGACAATTTTCTGCCTTCTGCGTCAACTGTATAACCATGAGTTAACACAGTCTTGTAAGGCGCATGACCATAAATAGCCACCGCAGTAGTCAATGAAGAATTAAACCAGCCGCGGTGCTGATCAGACCCTTCAAAATAGACATCTGCCGGTAACCCGAGTGCTGCATTTTGCTTTAACACGCTGTAATGGGATACACCTGAATCAAACCATACATCCAGAGTATCGCTTATTTTGTCATAATGTTCTGCATCAGCACCCAGAATCTCAGCAATATCAAGGTCAAACCAGGCATCAATACCTCTTTTTTCTACCCTCAGCGCCACCTGCTCTAACAGCTCTACCGTATTTGGGTGTAACTCTCTTGTTGACTTATGCACAAATAAAGGCATTGGTGTACCCCACGCGCGCTGGCGTGAAATGCACCAATCAGGTCTACTTTCAACCATTCCACTGATACGCGCCTTGCCCCATTCGGGCACCCACTTGACTTGATCAATAACTTTGCTGATTGACTGACGTAAACCATTTTTGTCCATAGCGATAAACCATTGTGGTGTCGCAAGGAAAATCATCGGTGTTTTATGACGCCAGCAATGAGGATAGCTATGACGGATTGATTCGTTATGCAAAAGTACCTGCCGCTCCTGAAGTACTTCAATCACCTTGTCATTCGCTTTTAAAACGGAAAGGCCGGCAAACAAAGGAACTTCCTCTGCATAACAACCATTGGCTAAAACAGGATTAATCAGAGGTAGATCGTAAGCTTGCCCCACTTGATAATCTTCTGGTCCATGAGCTGGTGCTGTATGCACACAACCTGTTCCCGAATCAGTAGTAACGTGCTCACCAAGCACAATAGGCACCTGACGCTCATTAAAGGGGTGTTGCAAAGCAATTCTTTCGAATCGCTGTCCTTTAGCCTTAGCACTGAGCTTGTATTTTTCTATTCCATAACGCTGCATGACTGATTCAACCAGCTCTGCGGCAATCAAGAAATAATGTTTATCCGCATCCACCAGGACATAGTCCAGTTCAGGGTGCAAACAAACAGCCTCGTTAGCAGGTAAAGTCCAGGGCGTAGTTGTCCAGATTGGTACAATGACTGGCTTCACTGGCAATACACCAGCAACTGCCCCAAGAATGTCTTGCGGATTCACTGCCAAAAAAGCGACATCAATGGATGGCGACGTTTTGTCTTCATAATCCACCTCAGCTTCAGCCAATGCTGAACCGCAATCAATACACCAATGAACCGGTTTGAATCCCTGTTGTAAATGGCCATTTTCAATCACTTTACCCAGTGCACGAATAATGTTTGCTTCGTAGGTGTAATCCATTGTTATGTAGGGATGCTGCCAATCCCCAAACACACCTAAACGCTTAAACTCATCCCGTTGAATATCAATTTGGCTAGTTGCATAGTCACGACATTTATTGCGAAATTCAGCAGCACTAATCTTAAGGCCGGCTTTCCCAACTTTCTTTTCTACATTCAGTTCGATAGGCAGACCGTGACAATCCCATCCCGGAACAAAGGGGGCGTCAAAACCACTCAGTGATTTGGATTTAGTAATTATATCTTTCAAAATTTTATTCAATGCATGGCCGCAATGAAGATGTCCATTTGCATAGGGAGGACCATCATGCAAAATAAAACGCTTAGAACCGGAGCGAGCCTGTCTAATTTTTTCATAAATACCTTTATTATCCCAATCAGCCAGCATCTGAGGCTCACGTTGCGCAAGACTCGCTTTCATTGGGAAAGATGTATCCGGTAAGTTCAAGGTATCTTTGTATTCAGCCATCTGGGTCCACTCTGTTAACGCGTTAAGTTCAACACCGATTCGCACCAGGAATTGTTAGCATTTTTTCTTTCTTGGCGCATTACGATGCTCAAAAATCAAATAATTCAAATTAGCGAAATGCCAGCGCTCCTTTAAATTGTTCTTTAGCCGCAACTACATCATCCTGAATTTGTTGAATCAAGGCATCCACGGATGAGAATTTAATTTCATCTCGCAATTTGTGCAAGAAAAACACTTGCAGCATCTCACCGTATAAACTTTCATTAAAATCGAAGAGATGTATCTCAAGAATATTTTTTGTGCCATCCACTGTTGGCCTGCTGCCAATATTGGCAACTCCTTTCAATAACTCACCTGTGCTTCTACGTACTTGAACACAAAAAACACCTTTTAAGGGCAAGGTTAAACGATGCATACCCAGGTTTGCCGTCGGTATACCCCATTGTTTACCTCGTCCATCGCCTTTAACCACTCGTCCACAAAGACTAAAGGTCCTCCCTAATAAAACAGTGGCTTGCTCAAGCTGCCCTTGCAATAGAGCATTTCTAATCTTCGTGGAGCTGACACGTTCTTCCGCAATAGCAAAATCAGGGAACGTTTGTACAAGACAACCAGTTCGCTGGCCCAGCTCTTCCAGCAATGCCACATCACCTTGCCGGGCATGGCCAAAACGAAAATCCCTTCCTATTAACAAATACTTTACGTGGTGCAAAGAAAAAAAATAATGCTGCGCAAAATCCGGGGCAGGCATTAAAGCTAAGTGCTTATTAAATTTTAGACAATATACATAGTCAACGTTACATTGCTTTAGTATTTGTAATTTCTCTCGCAAACTGGTTAATCGCGCAGGTGCCAACTGCCCGTGAAAGTACTCTCCTGGTTGAGGCTCAAACAAAAACACAGTTACTGGCAACTTCATTTTATCAGCTTGCCTATGCAGCTGAGCCAATAATGCCTGATGACCACGATGTACCCCATCAAAATTACCGATGGTTGCAACAGTACCCGCAGAAACCTCATCTAATCTACGTAACAGCTTCATGCTTATTTAAAAATTATAAAAAGATAGATTATACCGAGTTTATTCCAGATTGCGAAACCTTAGTCTATAGATAACAGCTGATTGGCTAGTATTTCATGCAACGCGCTTACCAAAATGACGCCGCACTACAACAAAAAATACTGGAACAAAGAAAATAGCCAATACAGTTGCCGTAAACATCCCTCCTGCTACCCCGGTCCCGACAGCATTTTGTGCACCAGAACCAGCACCTGTACTGAGAGCAAGGGGCAATACACCAAAAATAAAAGCAAGGGATGTCATTAATATTGGGCGCAAACGCCTACGTACTGCCTCCAGCGTTGCCTCAATTAAAGGCTTGTTTTCTTTTTCAATCAGATCTTTTGCAAATTCTACAATCAGTATTGCGTTTTTGGCTGATAATCCAATAGTAGTTAAAAGCCCTACTTGAAAATAGATATCATTATTTAGACTGCGAAAACTAGCCGCTAATAAAGCCCCAATGACACCTAGAGGCACAACCAAAATTACGGAAAAAGGGATAGACCAACTTTCATATAAAGCAGCCAAACATAAAAATACAACCAACACTGAAATAGCATATAGTAAGGGCGCTTGATTTCCTGATAAACGTTCCTGATAAGACATCCCAGTCCAATCAAAACCGACGCCGGCAGGCAATTTTGACGCCAAATGCTCCATTAAACTCATTGCATCACCGCTACTTTTGCCTGAAGCAGATTCACCTAAAATTTCCATCGAGGGTAAACCATTGTAACGCTCCAACCGCGGTGAACCGAATTGCCAGTGGCTAGTACTAAACGCCGAAAAAGGAACCATTTGTCCCTTTTGCCCTCGGACATACCAATCGTTAATATCTTTTGGCAACATACGATAAGGGGCATCCGCTTGCACGTATACTTTTTTTACTCTGCCCCGATCAATAAAGTTATTAACATAGCTGCTTCCTAAAGCAATGCTAATCGTGTCATTAATGTTACTGACTGTAGCTCCAAAGGTTTCCGCTTTCTCCTGATCAACGTTCAGTTTAAATTCTGGCGCATCCTCTAAACCATTCGCCCTTACCCGAACCAATGTATCGGGATGATCAGCAACCATATCCAAAAGTTTATTCCGAGCTTCGGTTAGTTTTTCATGACCGATTCCGCCTCTATCAATCAACTCAAAATCAAAACCATTTGCTGTACCAAGTTCGATAATGGCCGGTAAATTAAAAGGAAAAACCAAACCATCCTTAATTTTGGCAAACGCACCGCTTGCCCGATCGATAATTGCGGGGACTTTGTTCTCAGCGCCTTTACGTTCACTCCAATCTTTTAAAGTAGTAAATGCAATGCCCGAGTTCTGTCCATTTCCATTAAAACCAAACCCAACAACAGTAAATGTGGAAATCACATTGTTTTTTTCTTTGGTGGCATAGTAGCGATAAACCTGCTCAGCAACTTCTTGCGTACGTTGCTGCGTTGCTCCAGCGGGTAACTGTATCATGGTTAATACCATCCCTTGATCTTCCTCAGGAAGAAAAGCTGTCGGTAAGGTCAGGAATAAATAGCCCATTCCTACTACAATCAAAAGATAGATAAATAAATAGCGGCCTGTTTTACTGAGCAATTTCTCAACACTATCATGGTAGCGTTGAGTTGCCTGCTCAAAATGACGATTAAACCAGCCAAAAAATCCTTTCTTATTGCGATGCTCAGCAGCAGATAGCGGCTTTAGGATCGTAGCGCAGAGGGCTGGGGATAAAATAAGAGCTACTAAGACAGAAAGCACCATTGCTGATACAATAGTCACCGAGAATTGACGATAAATAGCACCCGTCGAACCGCCAAAAAAAGCCATCGGAACAAACACTGCTGATAACACAGTTGCAATGCCCACTAAAGCCCCTTGAATTTGTCCCATAGAACGGCGAGTGGCTTCTTTGGGGGGCAAATTCTCTTCCATCATGACCCGCTCAACGTTTTCGACAACAACTATTGCATCATCAACGAGTAGTCCAATTGCCAATACCATGCCGAACATGGTCAACGTATTGATGGTATAACCAAACAGGGACAGGACGGCAAAAGTGCCTAGTAGAACAACAGGAACAGCAATTGTAGGAATTAAAGTAGCCCGCATATTTTGCAGGAAAAGATACATGACTAAAAAAACCAAAATAATCGCTTCGATCAGGGTTTTCACCACTTCATGAATAGAGATTTTTATAAAAGGAGTGGTGTCATAGGGATAAACCACTTTAAAACCAGCAGGAAAATAAGGCTCCATTTTACGGAGTTCTTCTTTAATGGAGGTAGCCGTATCCAGGGCATTTGCCCCCACCGCAAGCTTAATACCAAGACCGGAAGCCGGAACACCGTTATAGCGTGCTATCAGCGCATAATTCTCACCACCCAAAGCAATTCGAGCAACATCACGTAAACGGACTTGAGAGCCGTCTGAATTGACTTTAAGCAAAATTTTTCCAAATTCTTCAGTTGTCTTCAACCGTGTTTGTGCAATAATTGGCGCGTTTAACTGCTGTCCAGGGACAGCAGGAAGTCCGCCTAATTGTCCGGCAGCAATCTGATTATTTTGTGCTTTGATTGCCTGAACTACATCGCTTGGTTGCAGTTGATAATTATTTAATTTGTTTGGATCAAGCCAGATGCGCATTGAATATTGCGCACCAAATAATTGCACATCTCCTACCCCATTTAGACGACTAATCGGATCTTTGATATAGGAAGCCAGATAGTCAGCCAGATCATATTGATCCATACTACCATCTTCGGAAATAGCGCCTAAAACTAGAAGAAAGCTGCTGCTCGATTTTTCAATGGTCAGCCCCTGTTGTTGAACCTCTATAGGCAGCAATGGAGTAGCCAACTGAAGTTTATTTTGTACCTGAACCTGGGCGATATCAGGGTTGGCACTGGAATTGAAAGTCAATGTTATTGTCGCTGTTCCAGAGGAATCACTCTGTGAGGTCATGTACAATAGTTTATCCAAACCACTCATATTCTGTTCGATGATTTGGGTCACAGTATCCTGTACTGTTTGTGCATCAGCACCAGGATAAATCGCTGTAATTGCTACCGCAGGGGGGGCTACGGTGGGGTATTGAGCTACTGGTAACTGAGCAATAGCCAAAACACCTGCCAACATAATAAGGATTGCAAGTACCCAAGCAAAAATAGGCCTGTCTATAAAAAAATTAGACATAGTTTAATTGTTCTCTTTGTGGTTTGGTGCTTTATCGGCAGCAGCCTTATTTTTTGTTTCTTCTACTTCCTCGGTTCTTACAGTCATACCTGGCTTTACCTTTTGTAGTCCCGATACGATCAGTTTATCACCCTCTTTCAAACCACTACGAATTAACCATTGATCACCAATGGCCTGCTCTGTTATCAAGGTACGCTCAACCACTTTATTTTTGTCATCAACCAGCAAAGCGGTTGCTTGCCCCTGAGCATTACGAGTAATACCTTGCTGAGGTGCCAAAATTGCCTCTACTTTAACCCCTTCCTGTATTCGCGCACGTACAAACATACCAGGTAAAAGTACTTCCTTCGGATTAGGGAATATAGCACGCAAAGTAATAGAGCCTGTCGTTTCATCGACAGTCACATCTGAAAATTGTAAAGTTCCTTTTTCATTATAGAGTGTGCCATCTTCAAGCAACAAATCAACTACTACATTGTCATCGCCTTTTGTTAATACTCCTTTTTCCAATTGCCGTTTCAAACGTAAAAAATCCTTACTGGATTGAGTAACATCAACATAAATTGGATCAAGTTGTTGTACAGAAGCCAGCGCCTCAGATTGGCTCGCTGTGACCAGTGCTCCCTCCGTAACACTGGATTTACCAATTCGTCCGCTAATTGGTGAATATACTTTGGTATAGTAGAGATTAATACGTGCAGTTTCCAACGCTGCTTTGGCCGCAACAACACTAGCGTCGGCCTGTTTTAAATTCGCCACGGCCGTATCATAATCCTGATGACTAACAAAGTTAGTGCTTAACAAAGGTTTATAGCGCTTGACCGTTAAACTGTTAATTTCAACATTAGCCTCCGCTTTGGCTAGATCACCTTGAGCACTATCGTAGGCAGCCTGGTAAGTGGCAGGATCAATTTGGTACAATGACTGGCCTGCCTTGACATCACTTCCCTCAACAAATTGGCGCTTTAAAATAATACCACTTACCTGCGGTCTGACTTCCGCAACACGATAAGGGCGGGTGCGTCCAGGCAATTCTGTTGTAAGCGTTAACGGACGCGCTTTTAAAGTAACAATACCCACTTCGGGCGATTTATCGGCCTTTGTTGATTTATCATTCCCGCATCCCGACAGTAGGAACATGCTCTGACAAACTGCCAAAAGAGTTAATTGCATGAATCTACCGTTATACTTCATTGAAAATCCTCAGTATATCCAACTCCAAAAGGGGTTTAAGAATAACGCGCGAATTACTATATAACAATCTTAAGCGGATATAAAAAAATCATCAAATTTTTACCCTGGCAGTATTGTAGTTTTACTAACAGCCAAATAATATGGAAATTGTATTAATTCTTTTCTTTTCAAGTAAAAGAGTCCCGAAAAGAGCATTTAAAATTCGCTCTAGTAATCATGATATTTTCTTGGAGTCAATGAAAAAACCATGGAAAACGCCTTAGTTTGTCTTCTTCTGCTGTTTCTATTAGTTATCTCCGGAGTTATGTCCAGATTTACACCTTCGTTACCCACACCTATCGTCCAAATTGGCTTGGGTGCTTTAGTTGCTATTATTTTCCCTGATTTTCATATAGGTTTTAATCCCGAATTGTTCATGCTTCTTTTTATTCCGCCTTTACTCTTTAACGATAGTTGGCGTTTCCCTAAACGGGAATTTTTATTAAATACAAGACCTATTGTCATGTTATCGATAGGCCTCGTATTTTTTACCGTGTTAGGACTTGGTTATCTTATGCATTGGCTGATTCCTTTCTTGCCTTTATCTGCCTCCTTTATCTTAGCTGCAGCACTCTCACCAACAGATGCTGTAGCCCTAAAATCGATGACTGCCAAGGTACAAATGCCTAAACGAATAATGCATATTTTGCAAGGAGAAGCCTTGTTAAATGATGCCTCAGGCCTCGTTTCTTTTAAATTTGCCATAGCGGCTATGCTAACGGGTGTTTTTTCCCTGGGTAGTGCTACTGCCAGCCTCTTTCTAATTAGTCTTGGCGGATTAGGAATAGGTGCTATTCTCACTTATCTATTTATTGCTTTACTTGGTCGCTTAAAACTTAAAAGCGATCATGAAACCACAACTGAAAATCTTTTATTATTACTATTGCCTTTTGCAGCTTATCTTGCTGCAGAAAAACTTGGTTTCTCAGGGGTATTGGCCGCTGTTTCAGCCGGATTTACTATTGATAAAGCCGGATTTTTAGACCGGACTATGGTAAGCATGCGCATTGAAGGACGTTTTGTCTGGGGTATGTTAGAAATTACGTTGAACGGTATTATCTTTATCCTGTTAGGTATCTATTTACCGAATTCATTGAACTTACTTGCCAATACTGACTGTACTACAGGGCAATACCTGATGATTGTAATCTTTATTACTTTAGCACTGATTAGTCTACGTGCCCTGTGGATCTACCTAACACTACCCTTTGAAGCTTTAATTGCACGTCGTCTTCATAAACCCTGGCAACGTCCTAATTTAAGAATGATTGCAGCAATTTCCCTTGGAGGCGTACGTGGAGCAATTGCTCTGGCAGCCATATTATCACTGCCAGAATTTATGCCTGATGGCATGCCTTTCCCAGCACGCAATCTATTAATTATCGTTGTTGTTGGCGTAGTTCTTTGTTCTTTGCTAATCAGCTCGATAATTTTGCCTTTAATCTTGCCAGGCTTAAATGCCCTCATTACCCATTCTACCAATGACGAGGAAAAAGAAGCGATTCTTGCTGCTGCGGAAGCAGGTATCCGGGCTATTGAAAATCGAGTACAAACTTTAACAAATGATATGAATGAGCAAGATGCTGCGATATGCATGCAGGTTAGCAGCTCATTAACGGCCAAACTGAATCAATTCATCGCCTCAAATGTTGGCACCGAAACGGAGAAAATAATTCATGTGATGGCCCTAACTTTTGAAGAAGAGTTACGCCTTGCAGCCTTGGAGGGGGCCCGGCAAGAATTACGTTTACTTAGAAAACAAGGTAAAATTAATAATACAACGATGATGACTATTATTGCCAAACTTGATCTAAGGCAAATTTCCTTAGTGGGTAGTCAGCGAAATTATGAGCTTCTTACACAATCCGGACATAAATCTTTAACTGCGGAAGAAATGAATCAAGATCATTCCGTTATGGTTTATGATTAACTTCTTCGTTGAGTCATTCTTTTAAACGCGATTCACCCCCAATGCGAGGCAAGTGACAAAAATTTCAAATGCTTATTATTTAATCATTGTATAATAAAAATTTCAGCCTTAGTACTTAACACGAGCTCGACATAGTAAAATGGCATTATTTTTCCTGGCGAACTCAGTTTCCTTATTATTTTTTAGAGATAACCATGGCGCAACCTTTAATTAATATCACCAGAAAACAAGCCTTGGTTTTTGCCGCTTTTTTAGTTCTGTATGAATTTTTAACCTATATTGCGAATGATATGATCATGCCTGGAATGATCAAGGTAATTGAATCATTTCACGGTCCAGAGTCTGCAGTTGCGACTTCGCTAACTGCCTATATGTTAGGTGGGGCCAGTTTACAATTATTCTTGGGTCCTATCTCTGATCGTTATGGGCGACGCCCAGTCATGCTGGCAGGAGCTCTCTTCTTCTTTATTTGTACCTTATTGATTGCCAGTTCAAACTCAATTGATCAATTTCTTATTGCCCGTTTCTTCCAGGGTATGGGGTTGTGTTTTATCGGTGTTATTGGTTATGCCACTTTACAAGAAATTTTTGCAGAAATGGATGCTATACGCTTAATAGCCATTATGGCCAACGTCTCCATAACGGCTCCCTTATTAGGTCCACTTCTAGGTGCAATCTTTATTCATTTTTTCAGCTGGCGATTTATTTTTATTATTATCAGCCTCTTTGCTCTTGTAGCCCTTTGGGGATTGTGGCGGTTCATGCCCGAACCTGTTGGGCAAACAAAATCAGATGGAGAAAAAATCAAGCGCGTCTCATTATCACCGCGGGTAATAGCTGCAAACTATAAAAACCTGATGATAAATTCGCCATTTATGCTAGGCTCCATTGCTCTCGGACTCATGGGACTGCCTTGCCTTGCCTGGATTGCTCTGGCACCTGTTATTTTAATTGCCGATGCAAAATTATCTGTTATCCAATATGGCCTATGGCAAATACCTGTATTTGGTGCTTCTATTATTGGGAACTGGTATTTACAAAAGTTAACCCATCGTTACCCAGTAGAGAAAATATTACTGATTGGCTCAATTATTCTAGGGCTCGGCCTTGTAATCACTTTTATTTTACCACTTTTATTCGGTAACTATTTTGTATGGTTAATGCCTGGCCTCATTATTTACTTCTTTGCTTTAGGTATCGCTGGAGCTCCCATGAATCGCCTCATCCTTTTTTCAACACCAGTGAGTAAAGGAACTACTTCTGCTCTTATGAGTATGATTAGTATGTGTGTCCAAGCAATTGGTATAGAAATAGCCAATTATTTATACAGCTATCACAATAATAATGTTTTCGGTTTCTATTGCTCACTAATTGGTCTTGTTTACTTTATTTTACTTGCCTCTACCTTTTCCTTTCCGAAAAATCATTCTAAAAAATCAATGTAGCGACAATTGGCATCACCAAGATAACAGAACAGACTTGTAGTTCTGCTCAAGGCGCGCTACAAATGTAGGGCAAACTACTCTACATAAGGACGAACGATGAAATTATTTTTTGCACGAGGTGCTTGCTCATTGGTAGTACGCATCATTATCAACGAAATAGGTCTTAAATGTGATTATGTATCCGTCGATCTGAAAACGAAAAAAACGGAAGATAATAAAGATTATTTAGCAATCAATCCGAAAGGAGCTGTTCCCGCACTCCAACTTGATAACGGTCAAATTATTACTGAAAATCTGGTTATCCAGCAATATCTTGTTGATGAACATAAAGCAAACAACTTATGCCCCCCGATTGGAGATATCAATCGCTATAAAATACTTAGCTGGTCAAATTATATAACTACAGAATTACACAAAAGTTTTGGCGCCCTTTTTAACCCTGCTATTACCCAAGAGTTAAAAGATAAAATTTATATACCTGCCATTAAACAAAAATTGGAATTTATTGATAAACAACTGTCTCAGCATCGTTACTTGGCAGGAAATCATTTTACCCTACCTGATGCCTATCTATTTGTGATGCTTACGTGGTCTACCAATTTTAAGATTGATCTTACCGAATACTCGCATCTACCCCGCTATTTTGAAGAACTTCATAGCAGGGAATCAATTATGAAATCGCTTAAAGAAGAAGGATTTGTTTAAGCTGGTTTAGCAACCTAGCCCAGAGCAAGGCCAGGTTTCTTTACCTACTTCGCGATAAACCCGCTCGCAGGCGTCGAAAAGGGCTGATTTACGGACAGTCAGCGCTTTTCGACCAACATACCGGAAATGTCAACAGATTTTAGGAACCCTGCACGTGGGGACGCACAATCAGTACATCACACTCTGCGCCATGCAGAATGGCATTTGCCGTTGAACCCAACAATAAGGCAAGACCATGTTTACCGTGGCTACCGGTCACAATTAAATCAATTTTCTTTTCTTGAGCCACACGCAAAATTTCATTCTTGGTAGAACCAAATTCAATCATGCAGTGCGCACTATCCACTCCTAATTTCTTAGCTAAAGCCGCTAACTCTTTTTCAGCTTGCTCACGTATTGAAACCTCGACTTCTGCAAAACCAGCAAAACCTGGGTAAGCATAGGCAGGAATTGGTTCAACGACATGAACGAGAAGCAAATCAGCGCCATTTTCATCAGCAATTTTTTTTGCCTTGTGCGCCGCTCTCACTCCAACTTCATCGAAATCTGTTGCGAATAACACCCTTTTGTACATGATTCTCTCCTTGGCGACCTCTGGATACTAAAGACTAGCAGAAAAATTTTTAATTTCCCATAAGAATCAGTTTACTATAAAATCGCTATCTCATGTAAGCCAAATTGAGAGTTAAAAATGATTCAACTCATCAGTTGACAAGGCTTATCTAGAAATTAGGGGTGTCTTTACCAGACTATTTAAAGACTCTGCAGTGGAATATCGCTTCGCCAATACGGTGCTTTGAATTTTCCCAAACGCAACGAGTTTCTTAAGAGTCAGGGGTAAGACTGAGATCATACCCATTGAACCTGTCGGGTCATGCCGTCGTAGGGATTGTTAATGTTGTTAGATTTATTTGGTGCATCTGTTTCATTATTGTCCACCTATTTTTTTATCCGCCTGGATAGTAAAGCCTGGTTAACCACGTTATTGGCCACTTGTTTAAATGGTTGGCTATATTGGCAAAAAGGCATTTATGCCGATATGCTACTCGAGGCATTTTATTTCTTTAGCGTTTGCTATGGCTGGTATTTATGGCGTTTACCCGCAAAAGGGGATAAACCGTTCATTCTACAACTTTCGATAAAACAATGGCTGTTTGTTGGAGCTATTGTTGGCTTGTTCTACACTATTATTGCCAAGCTTCTGTTAACCTTTACTCATTCAAATGTCGCAGTACTGGACGCCCTGACAACTGCCTTAAGCTTGGTCGCACAAGGGCTCATGTGCTATAGAGCTATTGCGACGTGGATCCTCTGGTTTTTGACTGATGTACTATACGCCTATCTGTATTTTCAGAAAGAGTTACCTTTCCATTTCTTACTCATGTTGTTATACACAACGATGGCGATCACTGGTTACCTTCGTTGGGCAAGGCGGCGTGCGATTGAAAGCAAACCGCCTCAGCTTATGATGACAGCTAGCCCAATTCCCTGAGGCCGGATAAAGAACGAATCCAGGGCTTAAATCGTATCAAGTCTGTAGGCAAATTACTGACAACTGCTTTCGCTTGAGCGAATTGATCATACTCACCAAGAGTCAACACATACCAATCCATACCCTGACGCTTTGTTAACCGTATTGCTGCATTCAGTTCGATATGATGAGTGCGCATAAAGCGCTTCAAATCATCCTGATTTTGACTGGATTGTAATTGAATGGTGTATTGCTCCTTTATCGCCTTATCCTTTACTGCCTTTTCTTTTTCTGCTAGTGATTGAGAAATTTTTTGCTTAAGAGCAACATCAGAAATAGTTTCCCTGACCGCCGGATTCTCCCTCTCCACTCCAGCCAAGGACTGTCTTTGTAATGTCTTGGGAATAACGACAACTCTATCCATAACGACGAGGGAATCATCATTTCCATCGTCATCCTCAAGCACTATATTCGTTATCCTCTTTAAAGGAGGCGGTTGAACTGGCTGAACCTCTGCTGCAATATACCAGGCCGGGATTTTACTGACCAATTCTTGCTGAATAACAGGCATCTCACTAACTAACTCTGGTTCATTCTTTATCTGGGGCACTGCAGGAACAGTTGAAGATAAGGGTTCCTCACTAATGACTGAAACTGGTTCGGGGAGATCTTGTTCGGGCGGCAAGAGTTTGTCGGGTGATACCAAATTTTGGTGTTGCCAGATATAAACAGATGCCAATACAGCAATTACCAGACTGGCTGCGATATTCATACGGTTTGCAAATGATTTTTGCTTCACCCCTGCTTTCAACGATCCAGGGCAAAAATAATTTATCATTTGACTATTAATCCGGGCGATATTACCCCCTGTTAACTGATAGAATTGCCCCAGGCGCTTATCCGTCATTGTTTTATCTAGTCGCTTTGGTGCAGGTAAGGAATGCAACAGATAGGTTTTCATCTCACTTTCTGTCAATACTCCAGGCTCTAAAGTATGAATCAAAGGCTCAAATGAATCCGCTTTCAATCTGTTTAAACTGGCTACAATAGAAAAATCTGACACTAAACAAAAATGAAAGAAATTATTTTCTTTTTGTTGTTGTAATGCGATTAAAATATCCTGCAATAGACTATCTGGTAAGTGTTGCGCTTCATCAATGATTACTAAAACATGCGCTTTACGTTCATTAATTTGATGTAAAATATTAGCAATCGTCGGTTCAGCATCATCCCGTAAATGGAAAATAGCAGCCAACTGGGCTAAAAAATCGGTCTGCGAGAATGGTGCAGTGGCGGCCATAACATGTGATTTAATAGAAGTGTCTAGACCAGCTTGCAACAAACCAATAAAGGTTGTTTTCCCCCCGCCCTGTTCTGCTAACACCGTTAACATCTTGTTATTAAATAATACCAAATGATTGATAAAATCAATTTTAGTCAGCCAAGAACTGGGTTTAAAAACATGTTTGGCACGTGGGTTCTCATCCTGATTACCTGATTCGCTTGCCTCGTTATGCATTTCCTAATCTCCTTCAACCGCGCGTTGCAACGTTGAACACAAAAGATTTTCCGGTACACAGTCTTCGATGTAACAGTGTCCTATTGTTTTCATAAGTATGAAGCGCAAGTTCTTGTTTTTGATTTTTTTGTCTTGTGACATTAAGTTACGTAAATCATTTAGATCAATATCGCTTGGAATCCTGTTTGGCAATTTAGCCATAGTTAACAGCTTATCGATTAAAAGCAAGGATTTTTCATCCAAACCAGCATGATAGTATGATAATAAAGCGGCACAATAAAGACCAATTGCGACTGCTTCACCATGCAACCAACGGCTATATTGCGAATAAGCTTCCAAAGCATGGGCAAAGGTATGACCGAGATTTAATAGAGCCCGCATCCCCTTTTCACGCTCATCCTCTTGCACAAATTTGGCTTTTATTTGACAACAATGACTAATAATTTCCGGCAATTTTTCTGATTTTCTTAGATCAAGATCTTCACGTAAAGCATTATAGATGAGCTCAAAAAACTCTCCACCAGCCAATAAGGCATGCTTAATTACTTCAGCAAGTCCTGCACGAAACTCTCGTTCAGAAAGAGTTTGTAAAGTCTCTAAATCCATGATGACCGCTTTGGGTTGATGAAAACTACCAATCATATTTTTCGCTAATGGATGGTTGATAGCCGTTTTACCTCCAATAGAAGCATCAACTTGAGCAAGCAAAGTTGTTGGAATCTGTAAAAAATCTACACCACGCTGGTAAGTGGCTGCTGCAAAACCAGTAATATCCCCTATAACGCCCCCACCTAAAGCGATCAATGTAGTATCACGATGATGTTGTTTGGCAATCAGTGTGTCGTAAATAGCAAATAAACTCTGTTGATTTTTGAACTCCTCGCCATCTTCAAGAATCACCACATCACATTGTCTATCAGTGAATGCCGATTGAAGGTAATCCAGATAAAGCGGAGCAACCGTAGTATTTGTTACTACCAGTACCTGTTTACCGGAAATATAACGGCGCAACACCTCTTCATCAGCCAGGAAATTCCGCCCGATAATAATTGGATATTCATAGGCAGGTAACCGAATAACCAACTCCTGATATAAATCAAACTTCGCCATAGATATATTTGATAATGTTATTTGCTACGGCTTTGACTGTTAATTTATCGGTTTCAAAACTGATGTCAGCAAGTTCATCATAATAAGGTTCACGCTCATCACGTAACGTCTCTAAACGTCCTTCCAAATCATCTGTTTGCAACAAAGGACGCTTGGTATCACGCTTTGTGCGTTCATATTGTTGCTGTAAAGAGGTTTTCAAATAAATAACCGTACCTCGACCTGCCAGAGCATTACGATTTTCTGGCGTCATAACTACCCCACCGCCGGTTGCCAAAACAATATTGTTTTTTTGTGTCAACTCATCTATTACTTTCTGTTCACGTCGACGAAATCCTTCTTCTCCTTCAATATCAAAGATCCAAGAAATATCTGCTCCTGCACGCTCTTCGATCACTTCGTCAGAATCATAGAACTCAAGTTTGAGCTCCTTTGCCAAAGTACGGCCAATCGTGCTCTTACCTGCTCCCATTGGCCCTATCAGAAATATATTTCGTACTTTAACTATGCTCATTTTTAATTACATACCCCTTCAGCTGAACATGAGAATAGAGTGCATTCTCTGTTTAATTTAACATAGCACCCCCTAAAAAAGACTCTCAGGGAGTTGTTCCTACTTGCTTACCGAACCTATCTGATCCAAGCCTTCCTACAAACCTATGTAATCCGTTCCTTACCAGCTGTTATCGCCAAGTTGTTGCTTATTATCCTAGGAGTAATGAAAATGAGCAACTCCTCATTTTTAATCATAGTCGATTGATTTTTAAATAACGCACCAATCAATGGAAGGCCCCCTAGAAAAGGAACTCGATTAACCATGTTATTTTTATCTCGCTTGTAAATTCCTCCCAAAACAATAGTTTGGCCGTTATCAACCAATACATTTGTATGTACTTCTTTAGTCAATATACCAGGTACACCATTAAATACTTTAGTCGACAACGTATTTTGATTGATTTGTAAATCCATCAAAATTTTGCTGGCGGGCGTAATTTGCGGTGTTACCTTCAAGCTTAATACAGCTTTTTTAAAAGCAACAACCGTTGCACCGCTAGAAGTCGCCTCCTGATAAGGAACCTCTTCTCCAGACTCTATAAAAGCAGCTTGCTGATCCGTCGTTAGAAGACGAGGGCTGGATATTATTTCTCCTCGTCCCTCACTTTCAAGTGCAGAAAGCTCCAAATCAAGGAGAACCCCATTATCTAACTTGGCTAAAGCTATACCAATTGAAGCAGGTGAGGTCGTGATTGGTATGGCTGCAAGATCAAGATTTAAACGCTCAGCAAATCCGATTTTATCACCTGAAACTACGTTTTTTAATAGCTGCTTCGTACAACCTGACATACTATTTAAACAGATCGGTTTCGATGCACTGAAATGCAAACCTAAATCTTGAACAAAATCTTTAGTTACATTAACAATCCGCGCCTCAATTAGAACTTGCTTTACTGGAATATCAAACTGTCTAACTAGCTTTCTTATCTCTTCTATTTGCGCCCGATTATCCCTTACCCAGATTGTGTTGCTTCTTGTGTCTACCGCTAATCGACCCCTGGCAGACAAAAGCGCCGCATTTTTGTCTTGTAATACAGCAGCAATATCAGCTGCCTTTGCATGATGAATCTGTAATAAAGCGGATCGTATGGGACCTAAATTTATTCGCCCCATATCGGCCTGCAATTCCCTCTTCTCATACTCGTTTATTTCTTCAACCGGAGCTACCAACATAACTTTACCAATAATTCTTTTACCTAGAGCTCGCGTTGCGAGAATAATATCCAAAGCCTGATCCCAGGGAATATCATTTAAACGAAGTGTAATATTACCGGTTACTTTATCACTGACTACCAGATCCATTCCAGTAAATTCAGCCAGTAACTGAAGAACAGACCGTACTTGAATATTCTGAAAATTTAAAGAAATAGATCTACCTGTATATCTTTTTTTCTCAAAACCAGCTTTTCCTGCCCCAGGATTAGAGAAGTGGTTATTACGCTGTAATAACTCTCTTTTTTGCGGTAAAGATAACTTGCCATTTTTATTTGAGTATCGAATATTAAGCCGATTGCTTTGAGCAAATGAATAATCACAAACCAGGTATAATAAGAAAAAAAACAGTATAATTTTATGCATCCATGCTCCTGGTTATGTTAATTCAACGTGTAATAAATGATATTTTTCTGTCGTTTTCCTCTGGTAGAAATCGCTCTTTCTAAAGTTAACGATTTTTCCTCAATGTGAATTATTTTCTCATAGCCATGTTCAGGTTAATCATCTAATTTTCTATGAGTTATTTCACCATCTTTATGGGCAAATAATGCCCACTTTTTTCTCTTTCTCTTTAAAAATCCTACAAATTTCAATGACTCTACATTAGAATCAGCTGAGCGAGATTGTTTTGCATCGCTTGCTGCCCTTTTTTTCTTAAAAGGACTTTTTCTATGCTGGTATACCGGGTATCCCAACGTCGTTTCTTTCGTACATTCAATCCTGCCGATATGGTCTATAACCACTCTATTTTTTACTTGTTGGATGTACTTTAAAAACACTTCATCCTGAGAAGAATTACAGGCGCTCACTGACATTGCGATGAGTAGAGTCATTACCCTCTTTTTTTGTTTCATAATGGTCTATAGATCTTTGCTACAAGCTTCATTACCAGTATTTCTGTCTTAACTTTTTGTTTCTGATCAGAAACAGGTAATAACTCAAACTTATTAATAGTCACCATTTTGTCCCACTGGGCAATTTGCTTTAAAAAAAATGTTAATTGCTCGTAACGCCCTCGAATAGTTATCTTAATGGGTAGTTCAATGTAAAAATTAATTGCTACCTCTGGTAAGGGGGCAAACAAGGCAAAAACCAGCCCATTGGCACCACCTGCCTTAGACAGTTCTTCCAATAAAATACTAAGACCTTTAGAGGTCGAAAATTGCGTAAGCAAACCCTTGTATTGTTTATTCAGCTCCTTTAAGTTTTTACGCTTCTCTTGAAGACTAGCAGCCCTCTGCTGACTCTTCTCAAACTCACGCTTCAAACTAACTTCCTGACTTTGCAGCTGACTATATTGTTGAAAACCCTGTTTTATAAAAAAAAAATAATCAAAAACTATTAATAAAACAGCGAGCACACTTATCCACCAACGGTTTATCTCTACTATCCTTGGTTTAATATGCCCCGTCGTAAAGTTGATCATTATCAATTTATTTACTTTAGGAAGTGTAAACACATTGAGGTTCCCTTAGCTTAAAATTTACTGTAAATTCATGATTATTATTCATTTTATCTACGCTTCTTTTTTTTATTTCAATCAATATTGGCGCTTTAACCAAAGCGCTTTTTTCTAGATTGCGCATTAAACTAACCACGCCCTGAGTTGTTGCCGAATAACCAATCAACCTAATGCTGTCATTAGTCTTTTTTACTCCGGCCAGGTAAACATCATCAGGCAGAACTCTAATCAGTTCATTAAATAAATGAACAAGTAAAGGACGGCTCAAAGCCAGGTTCCGTATAATTATTATGCGTGAGATCAAACGCTTACTTTCTTCCTCTAATGTATCAATTTCTTGTATTTGACGAGCGAAGCGGGTAGTTTCTTCTTCTAATTGTTGATTGTGTTGTGATTGTTTGGAAAGCAGTGATAAGGTATAAAGATGCATTGAAAAAATGGTACTCACTGTTCCAAGTGTTATACCTGACAAAGTTATAATGGCTCTCTTTCTTTCCCGACGCCGTTTGTCTTCTCGCCAAGGCAGCAAGTTAATTTCGCTCATAATAATAACAACCTCCCTGCCTCAAAGCCAAACCACAAGCAACCATGAGTGATGGGCCAGTATTCAGGATCACCTCCGCATTTAAATTTTTTGAAATTACGAGATATTGCAAAGGATTAGCCAGTTGAATTGGAATGGTTGTTTTTTCTTGCAGCCTTTCCGCAATCTTTGCCAAACTTGCCCAATTGCCCGCTAACAAAATTTGGACAATCACAGGTTGATAAGCCAATGACGAAAGGAATTGCCGGATTTTTTGCATCCCTATTAACAAAATTTCCACAACCGGCTGAATTATCTTTAGCGCCCAGGCATCGGATAATATAAATACCCCTGCATCGATAGGCAGGGCATGCTCATAGGAAGGACCATCGTGTTTTTGAACTGATTCAAATAATTGCCGGTCACCCAAAATTTCTTCGTGTATAAATAGGATTTTACTACTATCAGAGACAAAGAAATGAATGAGTGACACACCTATGCTAATTAAAACGACTATTTCCCCTTGCTGCAGTAAAAGTTGCCTGGTAATTAATCGCAGACTTCGCCCGATAGCATCGGACTCCACATCAACACTTGTTACCCGCAAGCCGGCGCGTTTCAATGCCTCTGCACGTCGAGTCACCTGTTCAGTTTTGGCAACAACGATCAACACATCAAGCATCGAAGAGTTCGTTCGGCAATGGCCTAATATTTTGAAATCTACGCTAATTTCATTAGGTGGATGAGCAACATAATAGTCTGCTTCAATAAGGACGGCTTCCTCTATCTCCGAATGGTTTAATTTTGCACTGAGTTGAATCACTTTGCTAAGAACCAGAGAATCAGGCAATGCCGTAACTGCCATATAGTCGAAGAAATTATGTTGTAACAATATTTCTCTGAGACCCGAACTGACTGCGTCGATTTCCTTCATGGGGTTAATTTCGCCTTCAATCACTGGCAATAATTTATACCCATAACCTTCAACGCGAGATTTTCCTCTAGCATTCGATATTGCGAGCACTTTGATTGAAGTCGAACTGACATCGACTCCTAGTATTGAACTCGGTTTGGAGTTGAACCATTTGATCACTTGCATTTTTCCTGTGAATTCCGTTCTCAACATGGACTTGCATTAAGAAAACTATTTTCCTGTAAAAATTCTTAATAGCAACGCTGATTCTAATCTAACTCTTTAAAAAAAGGAATATTTTTTATTTCCCATCCGCTTTATTTCTGGCCTTAAAATTAAACGTTGTAACCTCCATTAATCTATTTGTCCAACACTTGCGCTCATCGTATTGTTTTAATATAGTGGACGATCTGGGATGTAATTCTGCATCCTGATTTCAGCTAAAAGGAGTTACTATGTCGCGTCTGCAAAATTTAGTTAATTCGCTCGTTTCCGTCGTACTAAACTATACCGACCCTAAAGGGCTAAAGGGACAAACCGAAGAGAGCTTACTTCAAAAATCACATGGGGATTTAGTAAAAGAAATAACTAAACTCATCGAGGACGCAACTGCTTCCTATGGGACAAGGCGTACATTACTTGATTATTTTCTTTACGAATTAAATACTCTAAAACCCCTTGTGGATAAATCTACTCCTCTTGATGAGGTTGAGCTCAAACGTATAAAAGCACATTTACTCGCTCTAATTACCCATACCCAAGGCTTACTAAAAATTGATAAAACAAGTTCTCTCTCTGTAAGCTATATTGAAGAAGATCGTGACAAAACGGTACAAATTTCTGGCTTTATAGATGCTGGTACCTTATATTCATCAACCTGCCGTTCCGGGCAAGTGATTCAACGTTGGCATGAAAGCATAGAAAAATTATCAGTATTTCCTGACGACAATTTAAAAGATGCTCAATTATTTCTTGATCACATAATAGACGAACACCACCATGCTATTCTTCTACCACATTTAGAAGAAGAAAATCGCGGATTGAAAGCAGCAAATACCCGTCTTAGCGAAAGCGAAGCTTTGGCTAAGCGTGAAAAAGAAGCATTACAAAAAAAAGCTGATGCATTTGACGATCTAGAAAAAAAAATTCGTAGTCTTGAAGAAGGAGAAAAATTGTTGGCTGAAGAAAACAAGCGTCTGCAAGAAGCGCTTGTACTAAGTCAAAAACAAGAAGAGGCCAGCCGACGAGAAGCCGAAAACCTACGCAGTGAGAATCTCCGTTTACATGAGGAGCATGCCTCCCTGGCAGAAACCAATGATAGTTTGAAGCAGGACAACGTTCGCCTAGTGAAAGAGAATGGTACGTTAACAGCAGCTAGTAAGATAAGAGCGACTACAGGGCGGCCTCTGATGGGAATGACGGCTCTTGGCCCTCAATTTTTTGCCCAAAGCATCCTGCACAATGCTGTCCTGACAGGCCTGCCAACTCACCCCCCTCAAACAACAGCTAAAAAAGAGGGACAAAGTACTGAGTCGCCACAGTTTCCCTGATTTATCACTATACCTTCTTCTCAAATTAGCTTGAGGAGGAGGTTTCTTTACTAAAATTCGCAAAACACCCTTAAATAGCGCTATAATCGGCAAATTCGAGTTTATCTATTTATCTCATGAAAAAACCTGCATATTTCTGGCGTAAAGGCTTATGGGCTCTCACTAGCCTTTGTTTTCTCCTTCTAGTGTGTGCAATTCTGCTTTACCTTTATCTTGAAAGCCAGCTTCCAAACGTGGACTCTCTGAAAACCGTACATTTGCAAGTCCCTCTGCGAGTCTATACACAAGATGGCTTACTGATCCAGGAATATGGTGAAAAGCGCCGTATACCACTTACTTACGAAGAAATTCCCCCAACACTGGTTCGTGCCGTATTAGCCACTGAAGATCAGCGTTTTTTTGAGCACCCTGGTGTCGACATTTTCGGTTTAGGGCGCGCAACTGTTCGTATGATTCAAACCGGTACGAAATCGCAAGGGGGCAGTACAATCACCATGCAGGTAGCCCGTAACTTTTTCTTAACCCGTAAAAAAACCTTTTTACGCAAATTCAATGAGATTTTATTAGCTATTAAAATTGATCGTGAATTAAGTAAAGAAAAAATTCTGGAGCTCTATCTTAATAAAATATACCTTGGTAATCGCGCCTATGGAGTTGGTGCAGCAGCAATGGTCTATTATGGTAAAACTTTAAAAGAACTAAACCTGGCTGAATTAGCCATGATTGCAGGTTTGCCTCAAGCCCCATCAACTCAAAATCCCATCGCTAACCCGCTTGCTGCTAAAAAGCGACGTGATCATGTTCTGGAGCGCTTGTTAGAAGAAAAATATATTGATGAAAAACAGTATCAAGAAGCCATTAATCAACCTATCACTGCCAAATACCATAGTACGAATATTGAGGTAAGCGCGCCTTACGTTGCCGAAATGATTCGTCAATCATTGTATGAGCATTTTGGTCCTAAAGCGTATACCAAGGGCTATAAAGTATACACAACGATCAAGGGTCCCCTACAAACCGCCGCGAATAAGGCTGTTACCGACACACTACTCGCCTACGATCGCCGGCATGGCTACCGCGGTCCCGTGGCCAAGATAAGTGGTGTCGATGATCAATCACCCGACTCCTTACATAAGTTGCTTGCCCAATACCCGGTCGTTAATGAGCTGCAACCTGCAGTTATATTAGCAGTGGGTGAAAAGGAAGCGACTGCCGCCACCCGACATGGTCAAAATTTTACAATTCCTTGGGAAGGCTTATCCTGGGCAAGACCAGCACTCAAACATGGCTGGATGGGTAAATCGCCAACTAACGCTCAACAAGTCGTTAGTGTTGGTGATATTGTCTATGTTCGTTATCAGAATGAACAATGGTTCTTAACCCAGATTCCACAAGCAGAAGCGGCACTTGTCGCCTTAAACCCGAATAATGGATCCATAGAAGCCTTGGTAGGCGGCTTTAATTTCCAGAAAAGCAAGTTTAACCGCGCTACACAATCTGAACGACAACCCGGCTCAAGTTTTAAACCCTTTATTTATGCAGCTGCTTTAAATAAAGGTTACACTTTAGCCACCCTTATTAATGATGCACCGGTAGTAGTTGATGATCCCAGCCAAGCAAATTTATGGCGCCCGCATAATGTGAATCTCACTTTTAATGGCCCTACCCGCCTTAAAGATGCCTTGGTTCACTCCCGCAATCTAGTCTCTATTCGAGTTTTAGATGATATAGGTTTTGATTATGCGATTAATTTCATTACCCACTTCGGTTTTCACAAAGAAAATCTTCCGAAAGCTTTATCACTGGCTTTAGGGAGCTTATCGGTGAGTCCGATGGATTTAACTGCTGCCTATGCTGTTTTTGCTAACGGTGGCTATAAAATCGAACCTTATTTGATTGATCATATCACCGACAATGACGGCAAAATTCTTCTACAAGCAAAACCCTCCGTGGTTTGTAATAATTGCGATCTAAACAAGGCTGACCCAGCTACACTTGCACCACGCGTCATTCCGGCTGATGTCGCTTTCTTAATGAATACTGCGTTAAAAGGAGTCATTCAGCAAGGTACTGCTCGGGCAGCGAAAGTATTAAATCGCCAGGACATTGCAGGCAAAACAGGAACAACCAATGATCAAGTCGATGCCTGGTTTGCTGGTTTTAATACGGAACTGGTTGTTACTACCTGGGTTGGATTTGACAATCCTCAGTCCTTGCACGAATACGCTGCAAACCTTGCTCTACCACTATGGATTGATTTTATGAAAGTCGCCTTGGCCAACATGCCGGAGCAGGAATTACCCCAGCCACCAAATATTGTCGCTGTTCGTATTGATCCCAAAACGGGCTTACTGGCAAAAAATAACCAACCCAATGCCATTGTTGAATATTTTCGTGAACATGAGGTACCTGGAGCGGAGGATTCTACGCCTTCAAACTCCATAACAGCCTCGCCAGATGCAGGGCCAGATAATCAAGAACAAGAACAAGAGAATTTATTTTAGTAGTCGCTATTAAAAAATGCGACCAGACCTGAAGCCCCTATAAACATTCACGGGGTGTGTACTTCGTCTTTGCGAGGCCTCTTGGCAAAGCAATCCAGAAAGATAGACTTACCCTGGATTGCTTCAGCTTAATCCTGGATTACAGCCTTCGTCTTTCATCCAGGCTACAAAAATACACCATAATTTATCGCTCCGAAACCCGGGATTCATGTGTGAGCAGTAAGCGCAGGAAATCAAGTTACTATCACCAAGAGGGTAGGAATAATTGAGGACTGTTTAGATGTCGCTAGCTTGAGTGCTTATGGCTTGATGGTCGAGCATCGCAGCGGAGCGCTTCAAGTTACTATCACCAAGAGAGTAGAAATAATTGAGGACTGCTTACATGTCGCTAGCTTGAGTGCTTATGGCTTGATGGTCGAGCATCACAGCGGAGCATACACCTAGTATGTGAGCAGCGGAGCGCTTCAAGTTACTATCACCAAGAGGGTAGAAATAATTGAGGACTGTTTACATCTCGCTAGCTTGAGTGCTTATGGCTTGATGGTCGAGCATCGCAGCGGAGCATACACCTAGTATGTGAGCAGCGGAGCGCAGAAAATCAAGCCATAAGCACCAAGATAGTAGACATGTAAGCAGTCCTCCAGTGTTAGCCTGCCAACGCATCAGTAGCAGCGATATACTCATACCCAAGCTCACGAGCCACTGCTTCATAAGTGATCATGCCTCTGTGCACATTAAGACCATTTAACAAATGACCATCACTTAATAGTGCTAACTTCACACCCTTAGTCACCAAACTCATGACAAAAGGCAGGGTTGCGTTATTTAAAGCAAATGTTGAGGTTCGTGGCACAGCTCCTGGCATATTAGCCACACAGTAATGCACCACATCTTCTACCATATAGGTAGGCTCATGGTGAGTGGTTGCGCGGCTTGTTTCAAAACATCCACCCTGGTCAATTGCTACATCCACTACCACTGATCCCGGGCGCATTGTTTTTAACATGGTACGGGTTACTAATTTGGGTGCGGAAGCTCCGGGAACAAGGACAGCGCCTATCACCAAATCAGCTTCAGCAACATAATGTTCTAAAGCTTCCACAGTGGAATAAATAGTATTTAATTTTGAACCAAATTGAAAATCAAGTTCATGTAGACGAGATAAGGATTTATCTATTACGGTTACACGTGCTTCCATGCCCATTGCCATTCTCACCGCATTCGACCCTACTACACCACCACCAATTACAACAACATTCGCAGGAGCAACGCCTGGTACCCCGCCTAATAGGACGCCACTTCCACCTTGAGCCATTTCAAGGCAATGAGCACCCGCCTGGATCGACATGCGACCGGCAACCTGTGACATAGGGGTTAACAGGGGTAGACCACCATCATTTTGAGTCACCGTTTCATAGGCAATTGCGGTAGCGCCAGATTCTTTAAGTAATCGCGTTTGCTGCGGATCAGGGGCTAAATGCAAATAGGTAAATAAGGTTTGTCCTTCGCGTAAACGTCGGCACTCGACAGGCTGCGGCTCTTTAACCTTAACAATCAATTCTGCTCGCTCAAATACCTCGTCTGCCGTAGCGACAATTTCAGCACCTGCTGCATGGTATTGTTCATCGCTGATACCAATTCCTAAACCAGCTCCTTTTTCCACCAAGACGGTACTGCCAGTACGCACGATTTCTTTAACACTACCGGGAACAAGTCCTACACGATTTTCCTGTGGTTTAATTTCTTTCGGTACACCAACAAACATAGCTCTTTCCTTCTATTGTTGCTTAAATTTGATCCGAGCAGATAAACTCCTGGGACTACCAACGCAAGATGTGCCAACTCCCCAACGCAGATAGCAGGACTCTTCTTCACAACGCCAGATCCCTGGGAGAGATTCTCAGGCTCTCTTCTTTAATTGCTCAATGAGTTGTGGTACTAATTCAAATAAATCCCCAACCAATCCATAATTAGCGATTTGGAAAATTGGCGCATCTTCATCCTTGTTAATAGCAACGATAACTTTGGAGTCTTTCATACCAGCAAGATGTTGCACAGCCCCTGAAATCCCAATAGCCAGATATAAAGTAGGCGCAACTACCTTCCCTGTTTGACCAACCTGATAATCATTAGGGACAAAACCTGCATCTACTGCTGCCCTGGAGGCACCAACCGCTGCGCCTAAGGCATCAGCAAGTTCTTCTATTAACTTAAATTTTTCTGCACTTTGCAAACCACGCCCACCTGAAACAACAATTTTGGCGCTACCTAGATCAGGTCGCTCCGAACGGCTTAATTCATGTCGAACAAATTTGCTAGTCGTGGATTCAATTATCTTATCAATATGCTCTATGCAACAGGGGGTTTGCTCTGCATTGATACTGTCAAACGCCGTCGTGCGAATAGTCAGCACTTTTATACTATCTAAAACACGAACCGTTTCAATTGCATTCCCTGCGTAAATGGGATGCTCAAACGTACTTTGATCAATCACACGACTTACATCAGAAATCTGTGCCACATCAAGTTTGGCAGCAATGCGCGGTGCTATATTTTTACCAAAGGTAGAAGCTGGCGCCAGGATTGCGGAAAATGATGAAGCCATCCCAATGACTAATTCACTGATATTTTCCGCTAATGGATGAGCATAAACAGTACTGTCAACTAACCAGACTGCATGAACACCTGCTATTGTTGCAGCCTGCTCAGCGACTGTTTGACATTGATGGCCAACAACCAGTAAGACTGGATTTTCTTTTAGTTGTAGGGCAGCAGCAACCGTATTACGTGTTGCCGGATGCATCATTTTATTATCATGTTCAACGATTACTAAAGTGCTCATAGCTCCTCCTTGTTAAAGCACTTTGGCTTCATGTTGTAATTTATTGAGTAACTCTTCAATGGAATTTAGTTTAACACCACCAGAACGAGCTGCCGGGCTAGTCACAGTGAGCACTTGGATATGCTCTTTCAAATTTAATCCCATAGAATCAAGTTCGATGATGTCGAGGGGCTTACGCTTCGCTTTCATAATATTAGGCAAACTGGCATAACGTGGCTCGTTCAAACGCAAATCGGTACTGACTATTACTGGAAGATCCATTGCCAAAGTTTCCAAGCCGCCATCAATTTCACGTGTCACTTCTACTGCTCGGCCATTTATATTAAGTTTTGATGCGAAGGTCGCTTGTGGCCAATTTAGTAAAGCAGCAAGCATTTGCGGTGTTTGATTATTATCACCATCAATGGATTGTTTACCCATTAAAATCAAATCGGGTTTTTCATCCAGGGTGATTTTTTGCAGAATCTTGGCAATATTAAGACTACAAAGATGTTTCTCACTACGAATCAGAATTGCGCGATCAGCACCAAGAGCTAAAGCATGGCGTAAAGTCTCCTGGCTCGCATCGGTACCTATTGAGACAGCTACTATTTCCGTTACATGTTTTTGCTCTTGCAATCGAACTGCTTCTTCTATTGCTATCTCATCAAAAGGATTCATGGACATTTTGACATTTTGTGTTTCTACCCCACTGTTATCCGACTTGACTCGGACTTTTACATAAGGGTCTATCACACGCTTCACTGCAACGAGAGTTTTCATAGTTCCTCACTGGAATATCAAATCAGTCAGCATCTTGCCAGAGATAGTGGCTTAAGTTCAAGTTAGAACTTTGCTTAACATTCGTTTAAAGACTCTAAATAATCATTAAAGGCTTCTCCAATCTCTGGATGTAGTCTGCTTAATTCCACTGTGGCCTGCAAATAACCTAGTTTTGAGCCACAATCATAACGTTTGCCATGAAATTGGTAAGCCTGAACTTTTTGCTCAGCTAACAACCGTTGAATACCATCAGTTAATTGAATTTCCCCGCGATGATCAGGCGATATTTGCTTCAGGCAGGAAAAAATTGCTGGAGTAAAAATATAACGCCCTACAGCAGCAAGATTAGAGGGAGCAGACTCTGTCTTTGGTTTCTCAACAATCGTCACAATCGGAGAATAATTTGCGCCAGCATCCTCAACGCGAGCCACACCATATTGATGAACATCATGCCAAGGTACTGGTTGAACTGCCATCACTGAATGACCATCTTTATGAAAATAATTAACCATCGCAGAAAGACAAGGTAATTTGGAATCGTCTATCAGATCATCTGCCAACAAAATAGCAAAAGGCTCCTCTCCCACTATGTGCTCAGCGCACAGTACTGCATGCCCCAGACCTAAAGGCTGATTCTGCCTGACATACGTAAACTGTATACCTGGTGGCGAAATATTTTTTACTACCTCAAGTAAAGCTTCTTTGCCTTGTTCTTTCAACCGCATTTCTAATTCAAAATGATGATCAAAATGATCTTCAATTGCGCGTTTACTTGAACTAGTAATAAAAATCATATGATTAATGCCAGCACGCACAGCTTCCTCAACAGCATATTGAATCAACGGCTTATCTACTACAGGCAGCATTTCTTTAGGATTTGCCTTAGTCGCTGGTAAAAACCGCGATCCTAAACCTGCTACAGGAAAAACAGCTTTTTTTATTGGCATCATTAATACCTCCTGGGAGATGCTTTATCCATGAATGGAAACATTAAGTTAATTAAGCACTAGCTTCTTCAGTTAACTGAAACAATTACGGTCAATAGAAGTACAAATAATTTCGTGACCAAACTCCCCCAACAAACAGTAGATGCCAGGCCTGCATACCCTATTGTCTCACAAACTAAATGCTTGCATTATCGATAAAATCACCAAGAATAACAAATTATCAAGAATTAACTTTTTCTCGAATAAATAGCATGGAATTTTCTCTCATACGTTATACTTAATCATTTTAAGCAATCAAGATGGTCTAAACGATGAGGAAATCTTCTTATTGGCTTGAGCGACCAGCAGTTATTCTTTTTTTTCTTACTCTTCTTATTCTGTTCATTCGACTTTTCTTGCGTGGCAACTCACTTGAATTAGATGAAGCAGAGCAAGTCATTGTGGCGCAACAACTCTTACCAGGATATCCTGATCAGCCTCCTTTTTATTCCTGGCTGCAATATCTTTTTTTCAAGCTAGTTGGTTTTAATTTATTAAGTCTTGTTTTATTAAAGTGCAGTCTTTTATTTGGCTGTTTTTACTATTTTCATCAAATTTGTCGCTTACATTGCCCGAATAATACCTTGGCCTGGTGTGCTACCTTAGCTTGGGCACTGATACCGGCTATTAGTCTTGATCTGATAAAAGACAATACCCATTCAGTCTTGGTCTTATTTGCCGCCTGCCTTACCTGGTATTGGTTCATCGCACCTTCACGCCTGCCAAAAACAGTTTGGTATCTAATTTTTGGTCTTATTATCGGCATAGGATTTCTTTCCAAATTTAATTATCTTTTGTTTCTTTCTATCTTATTGCTGAGTGCAATTTCCATTGATAATTACCGTATTAAATTAATCCATCCAGGTATGCTATTAACCTTAGTGGCAGCCCTTGCTCTTGCAAGTCCTTATATTTTTTGGCTGTCTGAACACCCTGGTATTGGCTTACATGCGCGTTCCAAGTTAATGCCTGACAATAAGCAATCTTCGTTTGGCCTTATAGAATTCGGTAAAGCAATCCTGTTTTTTGCTTCTCCAGTCTTGCTCGTTACAACTATTTTTTTTCCATTCAAGCATTGGCAACTACGTCAAACTGCCAGGAATTATTTACTTCTACGTTACCATTTAATTAGTTTACCCTTGCTTGCTTCGATTATTTTTTTTGCGGGTATTAGTAATTTTGCAACACGCTGGCTTATTCCAATCCTATTTTTATGCCCACTGTGTATCTTCAGCCAAGTGCAACTAAAACCTGAGTTAACCACCAAAATACGTTCTTTTGCCGTAATTTGTTTATTAGTCCAACTCATTTTCTTTGGTATCCTAATTAATCGCGGTCACTCAGAACATAATAAATACAATCAATTTCCTGTCAATGAAACAGTACAAGCAATCCAAGCAGATCGCTTCAAGGTGGATTACATTGTCTCTGACTCCTATTGGTTATTAGGAAATCTCATGTTGAAACTCGGCATTAAAAATGGCTGGTATCTGCATCCTGCCTCTCCGTTTTCTTTACCCAGAGGTAAGCTACTCCTTGTTTGGCAAAGCCCGCAATTACCTGTGTGGGTAAATACCTTAATGCCACCTCCGTCGAAAGCAATAAATTGGGTGGAAAATCCTGGAAACAGCTTAATCGTAACTGGACGAACTTATTATGTTACCTAGCGGAAGAAGCGACAAAGACTACGATACCTGTTTTAGTTTCTTTGTCATCCTGGAAGAACGCTCTCTCTGAATTAAATAAAGGTTGCGTGCGTAGATAAAAACACCGGTCGATTGTCCTAATATAAAGACAGGATCCTGTTTATAAATCGAATAGACCAATAATGTTAAACCACCCAATAAACTCAAATACCAAAAAGCGACAGGAATAACACTTCGCTTCACTTTTTCACTAATCAGCCACTGTACGACAAAACGTGCAGAAAAAATTCCCTGACCAATAAAACCAATAGTGAGCCACAGATAATCACCGTTCATGTGTAGAAACCTCCGGGGCACAAGGACGCTTTAATAACCAGCGCACGCCAATTAAATCATGAATACCAACAAATAGTCGATTCATAACACCATATTTAGATACGCCGTGGCGGCGCGGTCTATGATTCACGGGTAAATTAACTAATTTAAATCCAGCTCTTTTAAACAAAGCCGGTAAAAAGCGATGCAAATGGTTAAAATGAGGTAAAGCTAAAAAAGCTTCTCGAGGAAACAGTTTTAAACTGCACCCTGTGTCAGGGCACCCATCATCAAGGAAACGCTGCCGTACACCATTACCGATACGCGAAGATAATTTTCTTAAGTAATTATCATCCCTTTTTTTACGGTTGCCTAAAACTACTGTACGAAAATCTTGTACTTGTTCCACAAGTCGCGGAATATCGGCAGGATCATTCTGTCCATCACCATCCAACGTAACTAACAAAGCATAGCGAGCTGCTTTGGCGCCACTCAAAAAAGCCGCACTCTGCCCAAAATTTCGCTTATGATAAACAACACGACAATTACTGTAACGTTGTGATAACGAATCAAGTTTTTCTATCGTACCATCCCTACTGCCATCATCAACAAAAATGACTTCGTAAAGAAAGTCTGTCGCTGAAAGCGTCGCTACAATTTCCTCATATAATGGTTCAACATTATCGACCTCATTATAAACAGGAATAACAATCGACAAAGCAACCTGCATAGAAGCCATTTCAGTTCACCTTAAAATCAGAAAATTTTTATTGTACCGTATGTCCCCAAGCCGGAGCCAGCCATGATTTGCGTCGCAAAATACACAGCAAAATCCCAACTTCTAATAAAGTGAGGTAACCCGCCGTCAAAACATCACTGAGATAATGATGGGTAAGAAAAACGCGGGAAAACGCAATGGTTAAACCAGCCAAAATAAAGGCATAAAAATAACGCGGGAACAGAATACTTAAGCCCAAGGCTGCACCTATCACTGTGGTTGTATGTCCAGATGGAAAGGACCAAAAATAGGCATTGGTTTTAAAACCAAAAAAACCGTACAACTGCTCGTCAAACCACATATCTGGTCTGGCTCGTCCTAATAATGCCTTCAAAAATACGCAAATGACTCCAGGTATGGTAACGCACATAAATAAAAACCAGGCGCGCGCCTCCCACTCGCTATTTTGTCGTATATAGCGGAAAAAAAGTGCAAGAACAAAAAATCCAACCATATAGATCAAACCTAAACCCAGTTTTGTTAACCAAGTCAATAACGGCAAATTTTCTTTTAAATCAATTGAATAAAAATATTGGGCAATAGGTTTATCAAGATACAAAAAGGACAAAACAACGAAACCAATATAGAGCATCGCGACCCAGGGCTTAGTCATTACAGCCAACAAACGATCAAAGGGCGACATACTGTTTTTCTCCCATATTTTCTTGTCTAATTAAAAAAAGCTCTACCCAACGGCCTTTGGTGTAATTATAACCTTTCGTATAGGCCATAATAGCATAGCTCCTACGGTTATTTATCCATTTGGCAAACAGAGCCGGTTCGATTAAAGCCAACCGAGACGAGTCTTGTTGCAACGCTTTCTCTGCCATCTCGCTATCAGTAAATTTCACCAAATTAGTGTTTAAATTAAACACTAAACTGGGCTCTTCAAAACCCACTACCAGTAAAGGCTTGGCAGATGAAATTTGCTTCCTATCAATCAGTTCCACCACATTTTTTGTTAGCCAAAGAGGCTCCAGGGAAGGTAATAATTCTGTAAAAATGAGTGGATAGGCAACCAAAGCCGAAATAAGTACCGCTATACTGGCACGATAATAAGCACCCTGCCAAGCAAAATAAACACAAATAATTGTCATACCAGACAATCCAGCAAACAGAATACAGCTAATAACAGGAATCTGTTGCATCACCAGGTAAGGCAAGAGAGCTAAACTAAAAGCAAACCCTAGGGATAAAAATCCCCATAGAATCTGCAAGAAATGCAACCAACGCCCCGGCCGTTTTATTTTCTCAGTTTTTTCAATAGCTAAAGCACATAATAATGCAATAGCGGGAAATGTGGGTAACACGTATTGAGGTAATTTGGTTGGCATCAATTCGAAAAAGATCCAGGTGGGCAAAAGCCAAGCTAACAGAAATTTAACTACTTTATTGTGGCGATTACGAACAGCATAAGTTCCACCTTGCCATAAAAACAGAGAAGCCGGCCAAAATGTTAACGGTAAAATGACTAGATGAAATAAGGGCGGCTTACCATGTGATTCATGCCCACCTTGTAATTTAGGTAATAAATCCTTATGAATCATTTGTAGTAAATAATTACTGTTTTCTGCGGCATTAACCATCAGAACCCAGGCGAAGCTAACTAAGGTAAACAATAATAAACCACGATAAATACGCAGCCCGCGAAGCCAATCCATACGTCGTTCAATAATACAGAGTGTTGCAACAGATAAGCCCCCAACTAACGGTGTCACACCCTTTAGCACTAAACCATAAGTCATAGCCAACCAGAAGCAACCGGCCCATCCCCAATGAACAGGTTGTTTATCGATGGCTTTTTGATAAATAACCCACAAGGCACCCTGCATTAACAACACAGAAAACAATAAAGAAGTATCAATCACCGCCATATGGGCTTCTACAACGAGCAATAGTGCAGAAGCAAATAGCGCTGTGGCTAATCCGGCTGTGCGCCGACTAACAAAACGGCGAGAGAAAAAATAGGTCAGCAATACAGAGAATAATGCACCTAACAAGGACGGTATGCGGTAAGGCCAGATACTTGTAGACTGGGCGCTAGAGAATAAATTTACACTACCTGCCTGCAGCCAATTTATTCCAGGTGGTTTCTGAAAACGGGTTTTCTCTTGAAAACGAATTTGAAAGTATTGGCCGGTTTGTATCATTTGTCGGCTTGCCTGGGCAAAATGTGCTTCATCCCTATCAATTACAGGCATTTTTGCGATACCAGGCATGAAAATTAATAAAGAAAAAAATCCTAGTAATAAATAACTATTCAGTTTATCCAAGGCATTTGCTCATCGCCCCAATTTGACATGACATGATATAAGAGCAACACGGCCCTGTCCATCGTACCTAGTCATTGCCCAGAAATTATGATCCCGAATACCCAAGACAGGCCAGCAACTATTCTAAACGTAAACTCAACTACTCGGTACAGCATTGGCTTGAGCAAATCACCAACTATCCGTTAGAATGACGCACGCTCATAATGGAGTAAATTTCTATACTCATGCTTGAATTAACAACCATCCAACAAATAGTCACCTGGATACTTCCAGTTTTATTTGCCATAACCCTTCATGAGGCAGCCCACGCCTTGGTTGCTAATTATTTCGGCGATAAAACCGCTAAGATGCTTGGGCGTTTAAGCGTTAACCCCCTGCGTCACATTGACCTCATTGGCACGATAATTGTCCCTGTTATTACTTTGATATTAAGTGGTTTTGTGTTCGGTTGGGCCAAACCTGTACCTATTAACAGCTCGCAATTGCGCAATCCACGCCGTGATATGGTATTAGTGAGTGCTGCAGGCCCAGTTTCAAATCTCATAATGGCTTTTTTATGGGCGTGCTGCCTCAAACTAGCCACCATGCTGGATCCTAACTCTTCTAATATTGCTTTGTTTTTATTGCTCACGTCGCGAGCAGGAATACTTATCAATTTGCTTCTCGCTTATTTTAATTTGATACCCATTCCACCTCTCGATGGCGGGCGCGTTGTTGCTTGTCTTTTACCAGTCAGGCAAGCTTTGATTTATGAGAAAATAGAACCCTTTGGTTTTTTTATTTTATTAGCACTGTTACTTAGCGGTATTTTGGGCTGGTTACTCAATCCTGCCATTAGCTGGTCACTGGCAACTATTCGTTTTTTATTTAATTTATGAAAATTCTCGCTGATGCAACTATACCGGGTTTAGCCCAAGCCTTCCCACAACCCTTTGAATTAACTGTCTACAAAGAGGGTGAAAATATAGCCGAACTTCTCAGTGGACAAGATATTCTCTTATGCCGCGCCACCCTGAAAGTTAATGAGCAGTTACTCAAAGGACATTCACTGCGCTATGTTGCAACAGCCAGTAGCGGCACTGACCATATCGATAGTGCTTATTTAAAAATGCATGCCATTACGCTCTTGGATGCAAAAGGCAGCAATGCTGTTGCGGTGGCTGATTATGTTATTGCCACACTCGCCTATTTGCAGAGGTATCATTCATTTCAAGGTACGAAGGCTGGTCTTATTGGTGTAGGTGAAGTTGGCTCAAAAGTAAAAGAACGCTTGGCAGCAGCCAACATGGAAGTCCTTTGCTATGATCCACCCAAAAGCAAACGCGACACCAATTTCTACAGTATTACTTTGACCGAACTCGCTGATTGTGATCTAATCTGTGTCCATGCCAGTTTGCACGGGGAGCCCCCTTACCCCAGCCGGAATCTTATCAATGCAGCACTGCTTAAACGATTAAAACCAGGTTGTGCCATCATCAATGCCTCGCGCGGTGGTATCATCGACGAAAAAGCCCTTCTTCAAACTCCGTCAGTTATCTATTGTACTGATGTTTATAATAATGAACCTTTTATTAACCCAGAGATTGTTAATTTTTCCAGGTTATGCACCCCTCACATTGCGGGCCATAGCATTGAAGCCAAGTATGCTGCTGTATTCATCCTAAGTCAGAAATTGCATACTTGCTACGACCTTTCTCCTCCTACAATGGGTAGTTTTTTGGCAACCATTGCAAACTTACCTCCCTTGCCTGAAGCGCAGAGTTGGCAGGATTGTGTTTTATCGCTTTTTAATCCTGCTGTTGAGACAAACTTGTTAAAGACTTCCAGTAATCTTGCTGCAACGTTTACCGAACTGCGCAAAGCACATAAAAATCGTCATGATTTCTGTGTCTATAACGCACAATTAGTAAACCAGCAAACACGTAATATCCTTGGGTTTAATAATAATCGTTAAGCAACCGTCGATTATTACCTGAAGGAGATCTTCTGTTTTAGTAGGGCTCTATAATTTAGGCAAAGTGCTTGATCCCTATCTTATTATGATCGGCATTGCCATGTTTATAAAAACGATACTCCATGAGTGTTCGTCACAGGTTTTTTTACTCTCCTAGTGGGATTGCTTATCGTGGTAGCCACAATATTGATGGGGTACTGAAGTCAAGCCGAAACTAATTCGGCTGTAGTACCCAAGCTTGCTCTAACAATTTGATAGGTGTTGATTTAGCTTTTAATTTACTTGTTGTTTAGCCTTCAAACGCCTTATCACCGCTTGATCAGAAAAGGCATGCCGCACATTGCCAATTTGCTGATAGGCTTCATGACCTTTGCCCGCAATAAGAATAATATCATCTTTATGTGCCAAATTAAGCGCTTTGGTAATCGCTTCTTCTCGATCGGAAATTTTATACAAATTAGCTTTGGAAATTATTCCGGCATCAATGGCATCAATGATAGCCCAAGGATCCTCATTACGCGGATTATCACTGGTGATAATAGCAATATCTGCATATTCACTGGCAATTCGACCCATTATCGGTCGTTTACTCTTGTCTCTATCACCACCACAACCAAACACGACTATAATACGACCTTTTTTTACTTTTTTTAGAGTAGCCAATACATTTTGCAACGCATCTGGCGTGTGTGCGTAATCAACGATCGCATAGGGCTCATGCGTTACAACTTCCATACGGCCAGGGGCCGGTTGTAATTCTGCCATCACAGGGATGACTTTCTCAACATCATAGCCAACTGCCAATAAGCTGGTAAAAACGGCCAGGGCATTATAAATATTAAAAAAACCCAGTGCATTAATCACTAATTGATGCTGGCCCCAAGGTGAAGCCACCTCAAGCCGAGTCCCCGCCAAGCTAACATCCCAACGCAAAGCGCGCACATCGGCCTCATCTTTAATGCCGTAACTGATAATTTGGCAAGGTTTTCTCACTGCAGCCCGCATTGCTTGTTGGTAATTATCATCCTGATTAATAATGGCCCACTTGAGGGTTGGCTCGGCGAAGAGTAACGCTTTCGCAGCAGCATAAGCATCCATTGTTTCATGATAATCAAGATGATCATGACTTAGATTAGTAAAAATTGCCTGGTGAAAATCAATACCCTCCACCCGCTTTTGATGTAAGGCATGAGAGGAAACTTCCATACACACTTGCTTTATACCCTTTTGCTGATAGGTGTATAAAAGATATTGCAAACAAAGCGCATCTGGCGTTGTATTCGCTAAAGAATCCAATGCAGTAACATCACCCTGCCCCAGGGTTCCAATGTAAGCCGCTTTTTCACTCAATAGGGTATGAGCCTGAGCTAATTGGTAAGCAATGGTTGTTTTGCCATTTGTTCCTGTAACTCCAGTTACCGCTAATTTCTTCGTTGGCTCAACAAAAAATCGGCTGGCAATTGCGGCAAGTTTTTTTGCCAGATCTGGTAAAGCAAGGCAGGGTACTTGCGTTGGAAGTTGACAATTACTTGGCCAATGATCTGGTTCGTAAACAATCGCTTTTGCACCTGCTTTAATCGCCTGTTGAATATACAACCTACCATCAGTAGCAGCGCCAGGATAAGCAAAAAATAAAAACCCATGTTTTATTTGCCGGCTATCGTTATGTATACCTAGAATGTCACAATCAGGTAGATTCTCAGTAATCCAAGGACGCATTAACTCAGCAAGTTTCATGGTAACCTCACGTAGTTGTTTTATCAGGGGGCACTTCCAAGATGCGTAAAGCCCCAGACATAACCTGTGCAAAAAGTGGGGCTGCAACAGCCGCGCCATAATAACTGTTTCGTGTCGGTTCGTGAATCACAACAACCACAACAAGCCGCGGTTGTGAAACTGGCGCTATACCGACAAAGCTCGCAATGTGACGATTCGCTTCATAGCCATTTTTACCGGCAATTCTTGCGGTTCCTGTTTTACCGGCAACTCGATAACCAGGGATTCTAGCCAATTTTCCTGTCCCTTCATTACCAAGCACTGCCTCCATCATGGCAAGAACCTGACTGGCTGTTTTCTCATCCAGTACTTGTTCACCAGCGATTGTTGTTTCATTATGTAGTAAAGTAACCGGTAACAATCGCCCTTTATTGGCAAAAATAAGATAACCTTTCGCTAACTGTAAAGCTGTTACAGATAAACCATAACCAAAACCCAGCGTTGCTAATACAAATGGATTCGCATCTTTGGCTTTAACAATTCCCCCATCACTTTCTCCGGGATAACCGCTTTCCGTGCGTTGTCCAAACCCACTGCGCTGCAGCAGACCAATGAGTTGTTCGGGGGGACTTAAGAGAATCATTTTGGTAACACCAACGTTACTGGAATGCTGTAATACGCCCGTTACATCTAATACACCATAATTATGGACATCACGGATAGTATGGCCATGTACTATCATCCAGCTTGGCCGGGTATCAATAATATCTTCGGGCTTCACCAAACCACTTCCCAACGCACTGGCTATACTAAAAGGCTTGATCACGGATCCGGGTTCAAAAATATCGGTTATCGCTTTATTACGATAACTGTCACGCGTATAACGACCACGTGCATTAGGATTAAATGACGGGTAATTGGCCGCTGCCAGTATTTCTCCATTTTGAGCATCAACAACCACCACAGAACCCGATTTTGCAGCAAATTTCTCCAGAGTTAGCTGTAATTCATGGTAAGCCAAATACTGAATACGTTTATCAATACTCAAAGGTAAATCATGTCCTGGCCGAGGTTCTTTAAGCACACCCAACTCATCAACAATCTGGCCTGTACGATCTTTTACAACCCTCTTCTTGCCGTTAACTCCCATTAACCAATCCTGATAAGCAAGCTCTAATCCTTCAAGACCAGCATCGTCAATATTAGTAAAACCAATTAACTGTGCGGTACTTTCTGCTTCAGGGTAATATCGCTTAAATTCCTGTTGAAAATTAACACCAGGAATTTTGAGTTGCTCAATTTGTTTAGCAAGCGTGGGCGGTAACTGGCGATGTAGATAAAGAAATTCCCGCGAACTGGCTCTTCTAACTCTGGCAACGATTCGCTTTGCAGGTACATTCAGTAAACGGGATAACGCTGCCAATTGTTTGGCATTCGGTGAAAATACTTTAGGATTTACCCACACGGATTGTACTGGTGTACTTACAGCGAGAGGACTCCCTTGTCTATCAGTAATCATGCCGCGGTAGGCCGGAATATCAATGGTACGAATACTGCGCGCCTCGCCCTGCCCTAACAAAAATTGACGATGAAGTACTGTCAAATCCAACATCCGCCATACAAGCACTGCTAGTAGCAGGATGAAAAAAAACGATACGACTACTAGCCGAGCTTGATGACCATTTGTTTTCATTGGATTCGCAACACAAAAGTTTCTTTATCCGCCGGTAATCTCATCTGTAATTTCTGTATTGCCAGCTCCTCTACTCTTGCGGGCGTTGCAAGACTTGCTTGCTCCAAAAGTAATTGTCCCCATTGCAACTGCAGCTGGTGCGTTTGCTGCTCTAAATGCTGCAACTGACTAAAACTGATACGATGCTCATTGGTCGTATAGATAATAGCCAAGGCACTCAGTAATACTGCCAATAGTAAAGTTAACATGAAACAAAGCTGTTTTGAGAGACGCATATCTAGTAATTGTCCACTAAAAAAATTGCTCTGATTAATCGCTCTGGCTGCGGCATTCATGCTATTTTTTCTCCTATTCTTAAGACCGCACTGCGTGCCCTGATGTTTTCTTTTACTTCCTCATCAGATGCTTTGACGGCCTTCCCCACCCGCTTAAAACACGTTTGAATATCCACATTGCGTACAGGCACCTCCGGTGGCAGGCGCAAACCTTGCTCTTTAGTACGCATAAACTGCTTAACAATACGATCTTCCAAGGAGTGGAAACTAATCACTGCCAAACGCCCGCCAACTGCTAAAACATTGAGAGCTTCATCCAGACAAGCCGTCAAATCACTCAATTCCTGATTCACATGAATACGTATCGCTTGAAATACTCTTGTTGCAGGATGTTTATGTTTTTCCCATTTTGGATTAGCTTGTTTGACAATTTCCGCCAAAGCTTCTGTAGTCTGAATGGGGGACTCTGTACGCGCAGCCACAATTGCACGTGCAATGCGTCCAGCAAAACGCTCTTCGCCATATTCTCGGAATATGGCAGCCATTTCATCCGCCTCTGCCTTATTAACAAATCGAGCAGCATCCAACTCTTGATCTAAATCCATGCGCATATCTAAAGGTCCTTGCTGCATAAAACTAAAACCTCGCGCTGGGTTATCCAATTGGGGCGAAGAAACGCCTAAATCCAACAAAATACCGTTGACCTGCCCGTAAACATTGGCTTGCTTGGCAAATGAAGCAAGCTTCGCAAATGAGCCTTGATATATATGAAAGCGATTATCCTTAGCAAAATGTTGTTTAGCGTACTCTATTGCTTCAGGATCTTTATCAATTGCAATTAGACGCCCTGCTGCAGATAATTGCTGCAAAATAGCGCGACTATGACCACCACGGCCGAAAGTTCCATCAATATAGATGCCGTCTGCCTTGATAGCCAAGCCTTCTATTGTTTCCCGCAACAATACTGATTGGTGCGCCATCATAATTATTTCCGTTACAAAGAAAAAGTTTTCATCTCATCTGGCAATCCATCCTCTTGGGAAGCTTCTTCAGCCAACCATTGTTCGCGTCTGGTCTGCCACAACATTTCATCCCAAACTTCAAACTTATTGCCCTGACCTATCATCACAACTCGTTTATCAAGATGGGCATAGTCGCGTAATAAAGGTGGTAAAAGCACACGGCCATTCCCATCCAGCTCTACATCCGTTGCATGTCCAATCAGCAAGCGCTGAATTCGACGAGCTGCCACATTAAAACTAGGCAAGCTTTGCAGCTTATCCTCAATAATCTGCCACTGCGCTGCTGGATAAAGCAGCAAACATGTCTCTTCTGTATCAATGGTCACCACCAAAGAGGATTTCTCTTGCGCACCCAAGGCGTCTCGATAACGCGTTGGTACTGCAAGACGGCCTTTCCCGTCAATTGTGATGGCATTAATTCCACGAAACATGGTTTCTTTTTTGTGGTCGGTTATTAACCATCCCACAATTCTCCACTTTTTTAGTATTTTAAACCACTTTTATACACTATAGAAACACATTTTCCCAAGCGTCAACCCCAAAACAGGATTTTCTAGTAAAAAATTTCAGCAATACCCATTCACAAGCCTACAAAGAGGCATAGTGATTTTATTTAGAGCACTCTCTTGATAGATCAACACCCTAGAAATCGTTTTTATTTTTTTAGGAAAGGAACAACTATGTATTTCGAATAAACGCAGAGATTAAAACTGATTTACTACAACTACTGTCACTACCTAAAAACAACAACTACAACTTGCTAGCTATTCAGCATTGCAGCCAAACGAATACCCTGCAACACCAAATCAGGAACCAAATGATCATAAATTCCCTGTTTATCAAACAAAGAAGCAAATCCCCCTGTTGCCAGCACGATTACATCTTGCCCAGCAAAAGATTCGGTTTTAATGCGATTAATTAATTCGCGACAAGCACCTAAAGCACCATAAAAAACACCTGACTGAATACTTTCAATCGTAGAGCGCCCTACAACCTGTTCTGTTCTAACAATTTCTACCGCCGGTAACTTCGCAGTCTTGGTAGCAAGCGCATCGACTGACAAGCGCACACCAGGTAAGATTGCTCCACCCAGATACGCTTTTTGCATGGTAATTACGCAAAATGTCGTAGCAGTACCAAAATCAATGACTACAATATTTTTTCCTGGAAAAGCATGCGTCGCCGCGATCGCATTGGCTATACGGTCTGCACCAACTTCAACCGGGTTACGATATTTAATGTTTAAACCTGTTTTGACCCCTGCTTGCAACATGAAAGGCTCTACAGAAAAATACTTCACACAGGCGGCCCGCAGAGAATAATCTAACTGTGGTACAACAGAACAAATGGCAATTGCATTAATTCCTTCCGGTGAACACTGATTCTCACGCAAGACAGTTTTAAGAAAAATGCCTAATTCATCGGAAGTACTCACTTGCGAAGTATGGCGAAAGCGAAGACGAATCTCATCCCCGGCAAATACACCGCCGTAGATATGTGAATTACCAACATCAATACATAGCATCATGGTCAATAGACTCCGCTATTGCAAATGCGCCGATAGTAAGTCTAGTTATGATGAGAATCAAGGGGGGGAATAGAAAAAGTCGGTCGATAAGCCGGGTTCTGTCTTGGACAACCATTCATCTGGGACATGCGTCACCACATGCCTCAAGCGACCTACCCGAATCCCGTACGGGCCATACGTTCGTGCATCGCAGCACGAAGGATTCCTATTTGGTCTTGCTCCGGGTGGGGTTTTCCCTGCCACGACTGTTACCAATCGTGCGGTGCGCTCTTACCACACCATTTCACCCTTACCTACCTGCTGTGAACAACAAATAGGCGGTATATTTTCTGTGGCACTTTCCGTAGGCTCACGCCTCCCAGGAGTTACCTGGCACCCTGCCCTGCGGAGCCCGGACTTTCCTCCCTTTGTTTTACACAAAGAGCGATTGCCTGACCGACTCTGTTGTTAATACTAGCAGAGTGCCCAATGAAAGACTATTAATATTTCCCCTAGCTTATTATTCATGCCTTGATTTGGCTGTGATAGACAGAAATCAAAGCATAATCGCCTAGACGAATTATCAACAGTCTCAAGAATTAACCACGCGTACCGATAAACTCGTCGTCAAAATAACGCTTCAGTTTAGTACGCAAAGTACCACGGCTTACACCAAGAACACGAGCAGCTTTAGACTGATTATAACGAGTTAATTCCATTACCGTACGAAATAAAGGGGCTTCAACTTCTTCAACAATTAATTGATAAAGATTCAAGTTCGCATCTTTATTACCAACCGTATTCAAATAACCCTTTACTGCTCCAACGACCTGTTGAGTCAACGCTTCATTGTTTTGCTCAACCTGTTGCATAACTGCACTCATTATTCCTCTCCCAACACACAAAATTAACTATAGAACATGTGGTCAAACTCAATGCAGAGACTGAACATCATGCGCGATATACTAACAAATATCTCAAAGAGTGTAAACATTGTTTTATTGATATTCATTTATTAAGGGAAGCTTAAGGGAAAAATGGGAAATTTTCAAGCATTTTTGTAAAATATGAGCATTTTTTTATCATTTGGCGGCCACTTTCTGCTCTAAATAAATAATAAAAAGCCTTGAAAAAAACAAAATGATAATAAATGATGCGAAAACAGGGCGGCAATTGCAAAAAAACATTGCTTTCTGTCTATAATTTAGAATATTTGTTATAAGGAAAGATTGAGATGACTAAGAAATCCGAGAAAAAAACGAGTGGCTTAAAGAAAGAAAAACAAAAAATTCCTACAGAAAATTTAGCTAAGGTATCCGGTGGCCACCATGAAAGACCGATACAACTCCCCAGGCCTCCCAGACCCCACATCCCTCGCGAAGAATAATGAGCTGAGAGTTTTACTCCACTGTAAAACTCTCTCCACAACCACATTGCCCTGTTTGATTAGGATTATTAAAAACAAACTTATGGTTTAATCCCTGTTTGACGTAATCAATACTCATCCCTTTAAGATAGGGATAACTGCCCTTATCAATACAGATTTGATAATCACCGGCTAACGGCAGCACGATATCGTTCTCATGGGGCACCACAACATAATCCACAACATAAGACAAACCAGAACAACCAGTCTTTTTTACCGATAAACGAATCCCTCTACTTTCTGGATGTTTGCCAAGATCAGAAAGTACATGGCGAGTAGCCGCTTCACTGAAAGTAACACCCATCACAGAATCACTTTTATGCTGCATCACTTCACTCATTTTTCCCCCTTGCTTATTAACCCTGGATTAGGGTCTGTTGTCATTTCTACTCTTGGCCGAAATGCTCAGTTGTAAACTTTGCTGCGATGTTCGAAAATCAACACCTTTCGACTCAAGCTAGCGAAATGGAGCCCCCTGGAAGGCAACCAATTTTGCTTTCATAATCCGCACAATTTCTTTATAGCCGTCTTCAATCTGCAGTGCCACGTGATAACGAACTTTTGGCAGAGCCAATTCTTGGGCCAACCAAGCGTGATCATATTTTGGATGTGTCTCCAACAAAGTCCCCTCTAATTGCCGGCACAACCATTCTGCAGCAGCAATCAAATAGGGATTCCCATAGGCTTTGAAGCGCGCCTTGAGGATGTGGCCTTGCGCATCACAACATAAATAAAAGTCGAATACGTCACCCCGACCAGCTTCTCCCCCATGATAATGGGCACACAACGGCCGCAACTGATCCAAAACACCCACATGGGTTGGCGAAAAAAAACAAGACTCTACAAGTTCATTATACATCATAGTGGCGATATTTCGTGCAAACGGTTTATCTGATAACAAATTATTTCAATGGCCTGCTTCACTTGCTCTTCAGTAGTAAAACGGCCGCAAGACAATCGAATTGAACTATAAGCTAACTCATCATTTAAACCCAGTGCCCTCAGTACATAGGAAGGCTGCCGGCTTGCCGCTGCGCAAGCAGAGGTCGTTGAAATAGCTAATTCACGTAAAGCTAATAAGAGTGAATCTCCATCAACGCCAGCAAACGTCACATTTAAATTTCCTGCTACGCGTTGTTCTTCATGGCCATTTAAGCGAACTCCAGGCAAATGTTTAATTCCTTGCCATAATTGCTGCCGCAAACGCAAAATACCTGCTTGCTCCTGGACACGGGAATGCTCAGCAAGGGCAAAAGCCTCTCCCATCGCTACTATTTGATGGGTTGCTAAAGTACCTGAGCGCATCCCTCCTTCATGACCTCCCCCAAAAGAAAGTGCTTGAATGCGAATTCGAGGCTTATGACGGACATACAAAGCCCCTATACCCTTAGGACCGTAATTTTTATGAGCAGAAAACGACATTAAATCAACAGGCAATTTACGCAAATCAATTTCAATTTTACCGGCACTTTGTGCGGCATCCACATGAAATATAATTCCCCTGCCACGCAAGAGTTCACCAATGGCACTAATATCCTGCACAACCCCTATTTCATTATTAACGTGCATGACAGACACTAAAATTGTTTCGTCCCTGAGAGCCTGGATCAGTGTTTGTAAATTGAGTAAGCCATCGGGTTGCGGTTCCAGATAAGTGACTTGAAAGCCTTCTTTCTCTAACTGATGGAAACTATCAAGTACCGCCTTATGTTCTGTAAGCATGGTAACCACATGGCGGCCTTTCCTCTGGTAAAAACGCGCCGCCCCAAGAATAGCCAGGTTATCCGCCTCGGTAGCACCAGAGGTAAATACAATTTCTTGTGGCTGCGCATGAATGACAGCCGCTATTTGGGACCGTGCATAATCCACCGCTTCAGCCGCCTGCTTACCATAGACGTGAGTAATTGAGGCTGGATTGCCAAAGCAGCCATCAGGCCCTAGATACCCCATCATTTTTTCAATTACCCGCGGATCAACAGGCGTAGTGGCCATATAATCCAAATAAATTGGTAATTTACTCATTCTGAACTCCTGCTAGCGATCCTTTGCGTACTTCAATGCATTTTGCATATGGCTTAAAATCCCTCGTAGTATAGTGACTTCCATATATTCAAGGCCTGCGCGATTAAATAGCCTTCTAATCCGTTGTATCAAACGCCTGGTCGGCTTTGTAGTCTTTAAAAAATTTATTGCTCGCAAGACTTCTATTAGATGAGTATAAAACTGTTCTGCTTCATCTGCCGTTGCCAAACGATCATGGCGTAATTCAACATCAGCTGCCGGGGATAATAGTTTCATTCGCAGCTCATAGGCAATAATTTGTACTGCCTGGGAAAGATTTAAAGAACTATAGACAGGATTAGAGGGGATATTGACATGATAATGGCTGCGCAATAACTCTTCATTAGTAAGGCCTGTACGTTCGCGGCCAAAAATAATCGCCACCTCTGTCTCATCAGGTTGCGAGCAAACCAGTTCCGCACAACTTGCCGGAATTAACCCTGGTAGACTAAGTCCTCGCGGCCTCGCACTGGTCGCAATAACTAACTGACAACCTGTAAGTGCTTCTTCCAACGAGTCACAAACCACTACCTGCTGTAACAGATCATCCGCACCAGCCGCCATTTCATAGGCTTTTTGATCAGGAAAAGACTTCGGCGAGACGAGATAGAGCTTATGTAAACCCATCGTTTTCATTGCTCTTGCAGCTGAACCAATATTGCCAGGGTGGGAGGTTTCAATCAGTACTATTCGAATTGAAGCAAATTTCATAACAACAGTCTTAATTATTCAGTAATCGCAACTATACCAGCAATGACTTCTCTCTGTACAAAAAAAAATGTGTTAGAATCGCAAACTTTGTTAAAAACGAGCGAATCCATGCAACCACTATTAAATATTGCCATTACTGCCGCACGCCTTGCCGGCGATATCATTGTCCGTCATTTAGAGCAACTCGATCGAATTAAGATCACCGCAAAGAGCAGTGAGGAATATTTTACTGAAGTGGATATCAAGGCAGAACAAGCCATTATTCATACTATCCATAAAGCTTATCCCGAGCATGGCATTATTGCTGAAGAAAGCGGTATTCATAATGATAATGCAGACTCTGTATGGATTATTGATCCGCTTGATGGCACAACCAACTATATGCATGGTTTTCCCTTCTTTTCAGTATCGATTGCCCATAAAGTAAAAAACCGCATTGAGCATGCCGTTGTCTATGACCCTATCCGCCATGAATGCTTTTCAGCGAGCCGCGGCCGTGGTGCACAATTAAATGATCGACGTATTCGAGTCTCGAAACAAACACAATTAAATGCCGCCCTACTCGGTACGGGTTTTCCTTTCCGCAATACTGCCATGGCACAACGCTATTTACCCACGTTTGAAGCATTAATTGGCAAATGTGCTGGTGTTAGACGTACTGGCTCCGCTGCCTTGGATTTAGCGTACGTGGCGAGCGGTAGATTAGATGGCTTTTGGGAGTTTGGTCTTCGTCCCTGGGACATCGCAGCGGGCAGCTTGATTGTCAAAGAAGCGGGGGGATTGATTAGTGACCTGCAAGGCGGCGAAACCTACATGAAACAAGGTGATGTTGTCGCTGGCACTCCCAAAATCTTCAAATCATTGCTGCAGACGTTTATGCCCATAATCAAAAGCTAATGAACGCTATTCCCGCCATGGCGGGAATAGCTGCTACTTAAAGGACCCTGATTTCAGTCCTGATACAATTGATTTAATTAAAATTATACCGGTCCAACATGCCCTTCAGGCAAAGATTAATACTCTTTCTCAGCACTTTATCAAACCAGTTAGCACAGGTTTTAGCTACACAACATTGAAATGACTAGAGATAGCCTCTATAATCCCGCTCCATCACAAAATAACAGGAAATAAAATGCAAGCAGGCGATACCTTAACCGCTGAAGATTATTCCAAGGCAATGAATCTATTGGGGCAAAATTTACTGTCAGCATTAACCCAGTCTATAGAAAAACTGCCTCAACCACTCCGTAATCGTAAAGTGGTATCCCAGGCATTGTCCGCATTTATTGCCAATCTTATTTATAAACAATTTCCTGGCGATCAAGAGTCACGCCAGCAAATGCTTGATGAGCTTACCATGCTTATACAACTACAATTAGACAGCATTACCCAACTTTCTGAGCCTGCTTAATAATAAATCAAACTCAAATCCCCCGCCGCAAGCGGGGGATTTCCAAACTAATGAACCAACACGCTTTTCACCATCCGTCGTAGCATCGTAGGAAGCAAGGGTTTTGTATAAATGTAGTTCGCCCCTAAAGCCAAACATTGCTGGCCTAACGCCTCATCCACATGTGCGGAAATAACAATCACCGGTGTATTGCCATTTAAGGGATTACTACGAATCAAAGGAAGCAACTCCTCGCCTGGTTTATCCGGTAAACCCAAATCGAGCAGGATGCAATGGAAAGGCTGCTTTGACAGGCAGTCAAGGGCTTCTGCCGCTGTCGCTGCCAAAACGGGTTGATACTCGTTGAGTAAGGACAGATAAATGTGCTGACAAACAAAATCATCTTCAACGATTAACAGTGGTGAGTA
>NZ_JBLZIO010000017.1:0-84556 GCF_048553315.1 Legionella sp. ST3F1
CCCATATCATCTTTGGCGTTCTTAAAAATAACAAACCTTTTAATGAAAATTGGGCTTGCTTTTAAAGACAGTATCTATGGATCCTAGACCATTTTAACCGAGACTATGTAATAGCCATTGAACCTGAATAAGGTCAGGCATTAAAACAGCGCTCATCGATTGATAGAAATCAATGCAGAACAAATTTTGAAACGAGTTTATAAATCACTTAGTTTGGATTTCCTGATTTGATTTTTTATTTTGCTTATAGCTTGATCAGGCAATTCGAAACATACCTTATAAAAATTTGCCCACAATTTCTATCGCGTACGATTGTTGGTTATTACTCGCGCCTCTATTGTTAGCCCTAAGGAAAGCATTTACATTAGAAATATCATGTCTTGTTTCGGCACGTAATTCAAAATTCTGCAACAACTCGTAGCCAACAGTTAGTGTAATTTCTTTCCAAGTCTGTGCAACACCTGTGCGATAACCATTTTTATCAGAGAAAATTTCTCCGCGTAGGGAAGTTCTCCATTTTTCGCTAAATTTATAATTAAAATATCCAGCAACACCCTGCCAAATTGCTTTTGCTATAGTCCCGTTTGGAAGAGCGGCTCTAGTTTGTTGAGCACCATCATAATTCACTACAAAGCTTATTTTTTCGGTAATATTTAGCGTGGCAACAAGATCAAGTAGAGTTCGTTGTCCTGTAGGGCCGTATGACGTACGCTCAGTGACACGCTGTTGGCCTGAATAAAGATAAGTGGCTAGAGAAAACATGGGGTTAAAAACATAGGAAGCACCTAGTTCGATGGTTTTACCGCGACTGGTATCTCGTATATTATCCCAGCCATTATTTAGTCCTCCTATCAAAGTGAGTTTGTTATTGGGAATATAAGAAACCCGTAATCCTGTCACTGTAAAAGGTTCGGCATATCCCCAAAGAATGGAGCGCGAAAAATTGGTATCATTGTAAGAAAAGAGATTCTCAGCACCTGCCAATTCAATAAAGGCTCCAGCCATGAATGTTAAGGAAGCAGCAGTATATTGAAGATAACCTTGTGGAATTGCGAAACCTATTTCCTGGGAAGGATCACTAGTAATCCAGCCATAAGGTGCAAAAGTCTGAGCATCACGGCCAACTACTGGCGTTATTAAGCCACCAAAGCCCTCTTGTGGTTGATAAGCCAAAGTCATACCAGTTTGCTGGAGGGTGAGTCCATTTTGCTTAATATCAAATACCCGATCATAAGTTCCACTGATAAATTGATTGCTTCGCAATAAATAATTGTATGAGCCGTCAATGTATCCAAAAACTTTCCAATTATTTGTTAAAGTATCCGCTGTGCTTTGGGATGGCGGTTGAGAATCATGCAGTTGATTCGCAGTGGCAACCGATATGAAAAATAAATTTATTATTAAAAGCAAAATGATGTTCATATTTTATCATATTGCCTCAGGTTTTAGCGGAAGTGAAAAACGAAAAGAGGCTCCTTTATTTTCAATATTTTCTACCCAAATATGACCTGCATGTGCTGCAATTATTTTTTGGCAAATTGTCAGACCTAATCCCAATCCGTGCTCAGATATAACTTGTTTGCCACGATAAAATTTTTTAAATACCTTATTCTTTTCCTGAGGGATAATTCCTGAACCAAAATCCTCGATACTAACAACAATCCTTTCTTGAGTTGCTTCGACTAAAATATGGATCGGAGATTCGGGTGGAGAATACTTAATAGCATTATCTAATAAATGGAGCAGGACTTCTTGAATCAGTTTACTATCTATCATAAGGAGAGGAAGCGCTTCTGGAATATTGACGTGAATACGCCGTTTGTGAATGGATTTTTTAGAATGCTTTATGACCGATTCGATAATTTTTTTTAGCGAAGAGAGATTTTTTTTCAGTTCAATCTCTTGAGTTTCTAATTGAATAATTTGGAAAAGATTATTATTCAATCTGTTGAGCTTATCGATTTCGTGATCGATATTTTCTTCTATCTCCCTAACTTTTTTCCCTTCTATTTTTTTTAGACGATTAACCGTACTAATCACTATTTTTAAAGGAAAGCATAAATCATGAAAAATAGATTTTAGCAGGGAGGTTCTAGCGTCGTCTCGTTCGACTTCCAATTCTTTCTTTCTTGCTTTTTCATGCAAATAGTCAACTTCCAGAGCCAAAGCCATTTGATTAATATAGGACTCTAAAAGACCTCTTTGTTCAGGTGCGAGCAATTCTTGATTCAGTGCCTGGATTCTTAAAACGCCGATAGGGCCAGATGAACCCAATAGCGGCAGATAAAGTGCGTTGGAAAATGATAAGGTTTCGGTACCAAAACCAGCAGGTTGCCCCATCTCATAAACCCATTCTGCAATGCCTTGCTCTTTACTATCCAGTTTTTGTTGGGAAGGATAGCCAGAGCGAATTGCAAGATTTTTCTTTTTCGGAAGTAATGCCATAACTTTGCTATTAAAAGCATTCGCAATGTGTTGCGTTCCTAATTGAAGTAGATTATCAACTCCACGTGTGCTCGTAAGTTGTCGACTAAAAGTATAGAGCGCAGTTGTTCGTCGCTGTGTAAGCCGTGCCGATTCAGCTTGGCGACGCATTAAGATAGTTAGATGACTAATAATTTGAGTAACTATTAACATCACAACAAGGGTAAAAAAATACTCTATATCAGTGACCGCAAAACTAAAAAAAGGAGATATAAAGAAAAAGTCGTAAGCCAGAACACTTAATACTGATGCCAGAGTGGAGGGTCCTATTTTTCCAAAAAGGGCAACTATTGTGACACCCAATAAATAAACCATGATAAGGTTGCTTGTTGCAAGAAAAGGATAAAGCAGGGCATTAACTAAAGTTGCTAAAGTGACAATGCCCAAGGTAATACCGTAGATTTTCCATGGTTTTGGGGAGGGTAACTGCTCTTTTTTAACTGAACTCTCAGAGGACTCACCTGTAATAATATAGACATCAATTTCGCCGCTATGACGAACAATTTCATCGGCTAAATTGCGGCGGAACCAACTCTGCCAGCGAATGGGAATATGCTTCCATATCATAATCAGAGTGATATTTTGTTCGCGGGCAAAACTTATGATCTCTTTAACAATATCAAAGCCCGCTAAAATATGTGTTTCTGCACCCAATAACTCTGCCAACCGTAAGTTTTTAATAGCACGGCGACGTTCATATGCCGTTGATCGTAAATGAGGTATATCAATATAAACAGCTAGCCATTCTGCTTGTAAACTATTTGCCAGTTGTTTGGCTGCACGGATTAATTTTTGTGCCTCCGGTTTTGGTCCCACACAGACAAGTATTTTATCTTTGACAGGCCATATTTTTTGTATACCTTCGCCTTGTCTATACCACAAGACATCCGAGCCTACCTGTTTTGCGGTGGTACGTAATGCCAACTCCCTTAAAGCAATTAAATTTCCTTTGCGAAAAAAATGTTCGCGAGCAAACTCGGCTTGCTGCGGGATATAAATTTTTCCTTCTTCCAGGCGCTTCAGTAAATCTTCGGGAGGCAAATCAACTAACTCAATCGTATCAGCACTTTCAATCATGGAGTCAGGAACAGTTTCTCTGATCGGAGCCTGAATGATTTGGGTGACATCGTCTTTTAAACTCTCAATATGCTGCACATTAAGAGTGGTATAAACATCAATACCACGTTCAAGCAATTCTTTGATATCCTGCCAGCGTTTCTCATGACGTAGCCCGGGAGCATTCGAATGGGCCATTTCATCGACTAAAATAATTCCTGGATGTCGTTGCAAGGCGCTATCAAGGTCAAACTCCAAACAGCGCTTGCCGTGATAAAGAACAGCTTTTCTAGGCAAAATTTCAAAGCCATGTAACAGGCGTTCTATATCTTTCCGTCCATGGGATTCGGCAATCCCTACGATAACATCGAGATCCTGGCGACGCTTTTCATGCGCATCCTGAAGCATTTGATGGGTCTTGCCAACTCCAGGTGCAGCTCCCAAATAGATTTTAAGCTTACCGCGATTCCCTTGTTTTTCTTCTTCCTGGGCACGCTGTAATAACTGCTCAGGATTTGGACGTGAATCGACCATCACCTGTCCTTAAATTATCCAGAGCAAGATTTAATTGCAAAACATTAACTCGAGGTTCACCAAGTATTCCCCAAGTACGGCTTTTAATTTGACTGATGATCAATGCTTGCAATTCCTTTTCAGGAATGTGGCGTGCCTTAGCAACACGTGCTACTTGATAGAAGGCAGTATAAGGGCTAATTTCAGGATCAAGTCCACTACCTGAAGTAGTCACTAAATCAACAGGAACTAACTGATTGGCCTTTGTGTTAAATGCGTTGAGCTGTGTTACTCGATCCTTAACTGAGGCTAAAAATCCGGGATTAGATGGACCGCTGTTTGATCCTAATGAAGCGCCGCCATTATAGGGAAAAGGAGTAGTTGCAGAAGGTCTGCCCCAAAAATAAGCAGGTGAAGAAAACGATTGCCCAATTAATCGAGAACCAATAATCAAGCCATTTTGTTGAATTAAGCTCCCATTTGCCTGAGTAGGGAAAAAAAATTGTGCAAGGCCAGTGACAATAAGCGGGTAAATTAAACCGGTGAGAAGCATTAGTGAAATAAGTAGTATTAAAGCTGTTTTCATTTGGTTGACTGCTGCTTTAAACATCGGCTCCTCCTTATGCTAGACCCAATCCTGATAAGAGCAAATCAATCAGTTTAATCCCAATAAAAGGCACGATTAAACCGCCTAATCCATAAATAAGAACATTGCTTCGCAACAACTTAGCTGCTTCAACATGATGATATTTCACGCCGCGAAGTGCAAGTGGAATAAGAAAAATAATGATAAGAGCATTGAAAATGACTGCAGATAGGATAGCACTTTCAGGTGTGGCTAAGTGCATAATATTTAAGGTATTTAATGCGGGATATGTGCTCGCAAATGCAGCCGGTAAAATTGCAAAATATTTTGCGACATCATTGGCAATACTAAAGGTAGTTAAAGCGCCTCTCGTCATTAGCAATTGTTTACCTATTTCAACGACCTCAATTAATTTAGTAGGATTGGAATCCAAATCAATTAAATTACCAGCTTCTTTTGCTGCCTGTGTACCTGTATTCATTGCAACAGCCACATCAGCCTGGGCTAGAGCAGGGGCATCATTGGTTCCATCACCTGTCATAGCAACCAAATGGCCTTGTGCTTGTAAACTGCGGATGAGTTTAAGTTTTTCTTCTGGTTTGGCATCGGCTAAAAAATCATCGATACCGGTCTCTGCGGCGATTGCTGCTGCTGTTAATGGGTTATCACCAGTTACCATGATTGTTTTGATTCCCATGCGCCTAAGTTGAGCAAAACGTTCACGGATACCACCTTTGATAATATCCTTGAGGTGAATGACACCTAATATCTTTTTTTCTTCGACCACAACAAGTGCTGTCCCACCTTGACGAGAAATGATCTCAACACTTTCTTGCACTGAATTTGGAAAAGTACCACCTATTTCCTGCGCATAGTGTTTAATAGCTTGCGCCGCTCCTTTACGAATTTGCCGTCCTGGTAAATTCGCTCCACTCATTCTTGTTTCAGCAGTAAAGGGAATAAAGGTCGCACCTAGTTTGGAAATATTGCGGCCACGTAATCCATATTTCTCTTTGGCCAAAATGACGATACTACGTCCCTCTGGTGTCTCGTCAGCCAATGAGGCTAGCTGTGCAGCATCAGCCAAGGCCGCAATGCTTACTCCTTCTGCCGGAATAAATTCAATTGCTTCACGATTTCCTAAGGTAACCGTTCCTGTTTTATCCAATAGTAAAACATCGACATCACCTGCGGCTTCAACCGCACGTCCTGAGATAGCAATGACATTGGCTTGAATCATTCTATCCATGCCAGCAATGCCAATCGCTGAAAGCAAACCACCAATGGTTGTGGGTGCCAGACAGACAAAGAGTGCTATTAGTACTGTGATAGTTACCACTTTGCCTGCATTGGCTGATACCACACCGTAAATAGAGAAGGGTAAAAGCGTAGCGCAGACCAATAAAAAGACAATAGTTAATGCTGCGAGTAAAATAGTCAGTGCTAATTCGTTAGGTGTTTTCTGGCGTTTGGCACCTTCCACCAGGCCAATCATCTTATCTAAAAAAGTTTCACCTGGATTAGAAGTAATACGCACGATGAGCCAATCTGAAATAACTTGGGTTCCTCCTGTTACCGCACTGCGGTCACCGCCGCTTTCGCGAATAACTGGCGCACTTTCTCCTGTGATAGCACTCTCATTAACGGAAGCAATCCCTTCAATGACGTCACCATCGCTAGGAATGAAATCGCCTGCCTCAACGAACACGATATCGCCACTACGCAGGAGGGCGGATTGAACCAAAGTAATTTTTGCGCCTTTAACTGGTTTTGCCAATTTCTTTGCCTGTATTTCACGGCGGGCTTTGCGTAAGGCTTGGGCTTGTGCTTTGCCGCGGCCTTCTGCCATGCTTTCAGCAAAATTAGCGAAAAGGATGGTAAACCAAAGCCATAAGGTGATTGCTAAAATGAATTTTGGTGAGGCTTCTCCTTCCCCAAATAAAGCCTGAATAAACAGTACGGTTGTTATCAATGAGCCGATATAAACACAAAACATGACCGGGTTGCGAATTTGATGAAGAGGTGCCAATTTTAAAAACGAATGGCGTACTGCCATCTTTATGATGCCGAAATCCCATAGGGAAGATCGATGTGTATTAGCGCCCATGCTGTCCCCAAAGTAGTAATTGCTCAACGATTGGTCCTAGAGCCAATGCCGGAAGAAAAGACAGTGCACCGATGAGGATAGTGACACTGATGAGAAGAAGAATAAAAAGAGGTGTGTGCGTAGCCAAGGTTCCTGAACTGTGTGGCCTTATTTTTTTGCCTGCAAGAGAGCCAGCAACAGCCAAGGCTGGTATTGCAATCCAGAAGCGTGAAACCAGCATCATGAAACCACCCAGCAGATTATAAAAAGGAGTATTCGCATTGAGCCCGGCAAAAGCGCTACCATTGTTATTTCCCATCGAAGTGAAGGCATAGAGAATTTCACTAAATCCGTGTGCTCCGGGATTACCAATCGAACTTACTCCCATTTCAGTAACAGAGCCTACTGCCGTAGAAAGCAAGACTATAAGAGGCATAATTAAAACTGCAATGGAGGCCATTTTCATTTCATAAGGTTCAATTTTTTTACCTAAATACTCAGGTGTTCTTCCAACCATAAGGCCGGCAATAAAGACTGTAATAATGACAAGCATTAACATGCCATACAAACCTGAGCCAACACCGCCAAAGATGACCTCGCCCAAATGCATCATCCAGAGAGGTGCAAATCCCCCTAAGGGCGTATAAGAATCAAGCATGGAGTTAACAGAGCCGTTAGAGGCAGCGGTGGTCGCTATAGACCAAAGAGCAGAACTAACTATTCCAAAGCGGGTTTCTTTGCCTTCCATATTACCACCAGGATAACTATCATATTGTGCTCTTTGCTCAACACCTAAAGATGAAAGGGCTGGATTTCCTGCTTGTTCTGCAATGGCTGTAAAAATAACAAAAGGAATCAATACAAAATACATCGCGGCTAATATAGCCCATCCTTGACGTCTATCATTAACCATCATCCCGAAGGTATAACAAAGGGCAGCAGGAATCAGCAAAATAGCAAGCATTTCTAAAAAATTGGTTAATGGCGTAGGGTTTTCAAAAGGATGCGCCGAATTGACATTAAAAAATCCACCACCATTGGTACCCAATTGTTTAATGGCAATTTGCGAAGCAACAGGGCCCATAGGGATGATTTGGGTTTTAATTTCTGTCGATGTTTGTCCCGCGTGATAACTAATCGGTTGTAATAAGCTAACCGTTAGATTAGGTTTAAAATTTTGAATCACGCCCTGTGAGACCAGAATGACTGCAAAAAGCAATGATAATGGCAGCAAGATATAAAGAGTCGCGCGGACGGTATCTACCCAAAAATTCCCCAAATGTTTTGTTTCATTACCTTTGATGCCACGGATTAGAGCAATCAAGAGAGACATACCTGTAGCCGCTGAAAGAAAATTTTGGCTGGTAAGAGCGAGCATTTGCGTTAAGTAGCTCATTGTTGTTTCCCCGCCATAGGATTGCCAATTGGTATTGGTTGCAAAACTGGCAGCGGTATTAAATGCCAGGTGTGGGGAGGGGGCAATGAATTGTTGTGGATTAAGGGGAAGGTAGGTTTGCAAGCGTTGGATTAGATAAACGGCTAATAAGCCAAATAAGTTAAAAACGAGCATAGCAGAAAGATAGCGTTTCCAATCCATATCTTGCTTGGGTTTGATGCCGCAAAGTCGATAAATGAATTTCTCCAGTGGGGCGCCAAGATAATGTAATCCCCAAGCTTTACCTTCATAAACGCTGGTTATGTACCAGCCCAAAGGTTTTACCAAGGCAAGGAGGATTAGCAGGTAGAAAAAAATTTGTAATAAACCTATCTCAGTCATAGAGTCCTTTCCTACGGGCATGCTCAAAATCAAGTCATAATTAATCTAGCGAACAAACTATAAAATAATCTTCTAAAATACCTCTGGTTTGAATAAAACAAACAGTAAGTAAATCAGTAGGGCGAGGGTAATTAACCCACAAATCAGGTATGTGATCATCGTTCGCTCCGCGATAATGAATCAAAAAAGTTGATTAAGGCGAGACAAAGTCCGAAAAAGAGCAGAGTCATACCAGGTAGTATAAAATCCATCGTGATTTCCCTCACTCTAGTGGTGTTCATTGTTATAAAACAAAGACCTAAGGTTTTCCAGCATAGATCAAAGCAGGTTTTTTATAAAGAAGAATTCTTTGATAAGTTTCTGTAGTAGCTGCTGCCCAAAATCGATCTTTCATTATTAAGCTACCGCCAGATCGCTTAGCTCAACAGTCTTTATAAAGAGAAGAATCATACTCAATTTTTTCGTAAGCAATGATAATAGGGAGGGGAGCTCTAAGTCTTCGAATTGATGTATTTTTTATCTTCCTGGGTAAGCGGTGAACTGGTTTAATAGTTAGATTGTAAATTAAGGGATTGGTTAAAAATAGATTTTCGCCTTTGTGAAAATAACAAAAACTTGTGTTAACGGTAAAACTTAAAATAATGATAAAAAACAGTATTTCCAGGTTGCATTCCAACTTGGCTTTTGAAGTGGAAATTTTCCCTTTTACAATTGTTGTGTTTACTTCATAATTGCCAGCTATTTTTTGAAATTGAGAGAGTTTCGCTGTCATATTCTCAATAGCGAAGCATCTATGAAACCATAGGGATATGCTTATAATTTAGAGAGATAATATGACTAATATAATAGAAATTTATGAAGAAATTCATTTCAATTACGAAAGATTTTTGGTTACCAAAAATCCCAGGCTGTTGGCAGCCAATATACGGTTATATGAGCAAGTAGATAAACACACCCTTAAATCCTTCTTAGCAACAGCCATGGCTCACCAGGTTGAGCCATGCAATCAATCATTGTTAATAATCGGGAAAAGTTATATAGCGTATGCCCTTGCGATGAAAGTGAGCGCTACTCGTAAAGAGTGCTTTCAACAGCTTGATGAAGCCGATGAGTGCTATAAGATAATTAGCAAACATACCCGCTCCCTCCCTTATACCAGTATGACACCATTACTTTCAAATCAGTTAATGGAAGCAGTTTATAGAAAGGAAGAGATTAAATTCCGTAGAGCAGAAATTTTCTTTCACTATGTTAAAAATTCTCCTCATGTAGTCCCTGAGGCATTAAGAAAGATTATAACGGTAGGGAGAAGTTTTTCTGCTCTTTTAAAAAAATCTTATAAGGATGAGGCTACTCAACAGCAATTAGGATTTGATAATAGCTTTATAAGCTCAGTTGATGAATTAGTCAGTGACGCAACGAGTTTATTAGAAAATAGGACTAGCGAGGAAGCAAGTGCCCCAAAAAGAGAACATCCTGCTCAACGTTCAACTCAAGTCAGGCCTAAAGAGGCGCCTAAGTCTATTGTTAAAAAAAGAAAAATCGATGATTTGCAGGACGTTGTTTCTGAACCATCAACAAATGCTGATGTTGGGTTGGATAGGATGGATGCCACCGATAATACAGGCGATACGCAAGAAAAACCTTTCGCTATTCATTCACCAGCTCCGTTTCGAGAAAAGGTTTCCGAGAGTTATCCCACAAGAAAATCCTGGATTCTTTCCCGATTTTTCCAATTTGAGCCGCCACCAGTTTCAGTAGATAATCAAGAGGAGAAGTTTGTTTCTAGTTATGAGGTATAAGTGTTTTATTGCAGAGTGATGTAAAAATTGAAAGTTTGCATCACTTTGGTGGAATTTGAACATTATCTAAATAAGCAATTTGCTTTTGTGTTCAAAAAGAATAAAAAAATTATTGCCATGTATGACATGTCATTTTTTGATAAGCTAAAACTGGATTATTTTTTTATCTCATCTGTAAAAAAGAATAAATGTGAGACATTTCAAATGGTTATGCAGTTCTCCTTATTATCATTGGGTGCTGCAGTCATTGGAGATTACGGTGCCTCGAATGAGGGAATGAAATTCATGTCCTGTTATTTACAAGATTGACTCGTCATTATAAAAATATTCTTAGTCAAGACTGTTTTTTTATTATTTATTTGTTTATCATCGTCTGCGCAGTAGGTCTGTTTACTTCTTCTAATATCCTGTGGATAATTCTTCGCTATTCCCGACAAGTTTTATAAAAAAAACGCCTATTTTAAGAGATAATCCTTGCCCCATAAGGCATTGAGGTGTTTTCTTTCTTTAGAGGGGTATTGAATTTATCCACAAAATCTGTGGATAAAAATGTGTATAGACTGTCAAATCCTAATGAACTAAAGCGGTTAAAAGCATGCTCGATAACTAGCCAGTGGATCGATGATGAAAATAAAAATACTAATCATCTTTAGCTGTTTTTCTTTGCTTTCTGTTAACTAGGAATCGGGTTAATTTAGGCTTCCAGGTAAAGTATGCGCAAAGAGCAAAATAGCTAAGTATCCATACAGAAACAGGGACAGGGGCTGTGTTTGTACGCAACGACCAACTTAATAAGATAATAAAAAAACTTTTTATACAGGCGAGGGCACCATTTTCAATAAAAAGAATACCAAACGTTTTTTGTGCATCTAAAGGATTATATCTTTTCATCACTGTAATGATTCTCCGTTATGTGAGTTGTTGCATAAAACGCTTTTTGAATCAGTTCTGAACTTTTATGCAGTACTTCTGAAATAGCGATAACTAATTCTTTATGTGCTTGTCTTAACTGACTAAGTTCTTCAATTGTATGATCCAAACTACAAAAATCATTGATTAACTCATTTCTTTTTTGGGAAAGAACCTTGTATTTATTGTGTTCTTTCTCTAGTTCAACTTTGTAATTCATAATTCAACACTGTTACTAAGGATTATAAAATCGGCGATGGTATCAATGCTTGTTATCAATTTCAATTTGTAAAGAGGACATTATACCACATTTGATTAAAATTTAAACAAAAAATATAAAGAGGAGTATTCCTAAGATCATTCTTTGTATAAAAATCTATTTGTTTTCAGAAAGATTGAGGGAGATTAGAGTAATCAGGGAATCAAAAGGGAATGAATGTGCTTGGTAGTCGAATTGCGACACTAAGTCTGATTATTTTGATAATCAGACTTAGTGGAGGGGTGCTTATTTTATGAATTAGCAGACTAATATACTGAATTATATGAAATTTTTAACATCACGCCGAGCCGATAAGACAAGACCAACAAACAATCTCTCAAACTTGTTTATCCTAAATGCTTGTCCTTGGCTAGTGAAATGATAGGAAAAGATATTTTTTGTTACCATATTGAAAATATTGGAGCCTCCTTAGGCAATTGTTGTGATATATTACGCAGCCATTGGTACTTGGCCAAAATTTGCCATTTATTAAAGGAATGGCTTTTGCTGCCATTTTGTACGTTATTGGTACTAAAAGGAGATAAAGTGTGCCAGGCAAAGCAAGTATCCTTGAGATTCCTAAAAATAAGATTTCTTGCACCACCCTTTTGCTGGTCGAAGATAATTCAATCGCGTTACAAATGATTGGAGGATATAGAGAAAAACCAGGATGCCATTATACTTCTGCCACCGATGGCGAGGATGCGCTTGAAATAGCAAAATCGAAAGATTTTGATTTAATTATTACCGATATTGGCTTACCTGCGTTATCGGTTAATGAATTAACTAGACAAATTCGTGCTCAACTCCTACCTGATCAATCCGTTATATCTTGTGCTAATAAAGCCAATAAGCAAGTTCTTGCAGTTGATACATTAGATACTGAAAAAAATTACTTGATAAGCATCCTCTACTCGAGACTAAAGAGGAGTTTTAAACTCAGTAGTTGTAAATACGACTTGAAGAAATTAGAAATATAAGTTTAACCATCAGTTATTTTTGCATAGTGTAATAAATTAATCCTGAAATCTAAACTAATGGTAATTGCTACCAATAGAAACAAACAAGGGAGAATGGGGAATGCTACCTCACTTTATTAAACAATTTTCTTCTGTAGTTGAAAATTTTTCGAATAAGCCTGCAATATATTTTGGAAAAAATATATTTAGTTATGAAGAAGTAAATCGATTATCAAATAATATAGCCCATGAAATTTCTAGGTTTGATTTTCCTAAAGAAACCATCATCCCTTTGGTATTAGAGAGGACTCCTAATATTATTATCACCATGGTGGGTATATTAAAATCAGGTTGCGCTTTTTTGCCAATAAGCCCATCTTCTCCTTGCTCACGTATAGAATATATCTTAGAAGAAACCAAGGCTAAACTCCTATTTTGTGATACGGCAATCCAATTTAATTTGCCGAGTAGCGTAAAGGCAATTAGGCCAGAGAATCTGTATGCTGACAATAATAACAATCTCTCTATGGAGTATACATATTGTCATAATGAGCTTGCTTACGTGATGTATACCTCAGGGTCAACTGGAAAACCCAAAGGTGTTTTGATTGAACACCAATCTATGATGAATTTATTTTCTTCATTAATTGAGACTTTAGCCCTATCAAATAGAGATTGCTTCCTCGCTCTTACCGATTACACTTTTGACATTTCTTTAATTGAATTATTAATGCCATTAACGCTTGGTGCCCCTATTGTTCTGACCGAGCATGGTGTTGTAGCAGACGGGAAAAAGATAAAACAATATTTAGAAAATTCTAAAGTAAGCTTTATCCAAGCAACCCCATTAACTTGGGAAATATTATTAAAAAACAATTGGAATAATAATGGTTCAATAAGAATTTTAGTTGGTGGTGAGAAGTTTAAAACGAGTCTTGCTTTAAAACTGCAATATGAAAAAGGGAATGTTTGGAATGTCTATGGACCAACTGAAACCAGTATGTGGTCGATGATTTATCATTTAAAAAGCCCAATAACCACTGAATCTGTTCCTTTAGGTCAACCTCTTGCAAATACTACTCTTAAACTAGTTTATGAAGACGACTCGAATCAAGCTGAACTTTATATAGGGGGGCTAGGCGTTGCAAGAGGTTATTTAAATGCGGAAGAACTGACAAATATTAAATTTATTCATGATGAGAAAGAAAGAGACCGTTTTTACAAAACCGGTGATTTAGTTGTTAAAACAGATAACAACACGATCTGCTATGTGGGAAGAAAAGACGATCAATTAAAATTTGGTGGTATTCGTATTGAGGCAGGGGAAATAGAAGCTTCGATTGAACAGGAAATATTTGTAAAAAAAGCTGTCGTAAAGATCCATGAGCACAATGATTATTACAAAACCCTGGCTGCTTATGTGGAAATTGATGAGGAATCGCTATTTTCACACCATTCAAATATTATCAGCAAAGATTCATCCTACTATATGGAAACGATATATGATGAAACCTACACTCATGCCAAAGAATTTGAAAGTGGGATTGTAAATACATGTGGTTGGCAAAATTCCTTTACAGGAAAAACATTTCAAGCGGATGAACTCTCGGAATCATATATTAATATTCGCAGATATATTCAAAATGCTGACCTTACTCATGTACTTGAAGTTGGGTGTGGTACTGGAAGTCTACTCTTAGATTACTTACCGAAAGCACAACAAGTAACATTAGTTGAAATTTCGCAGAAAGCTATTGATTATGTTCAATCAATTGTTCCTAACGTTCATTTGAACAAAATTGAATTCAAACTGGAATCAATCATTAATATCCACGAAACAAACCAATATAGCTGCATTATTCTTAACTCAGTGATTCAATATTTACCAAGTATAAAATCACTTATGGACTCTCTTAGACAACTGATCAAAGCGACTAAAACTGGTGGTAGGATACTGATTGGTGATGTACGCTCACTTGAATTGTTAGAGGTCTTTCTTGGTATTAAACATTATTGCCATCACCACGAGAAAGAGGATGGATATCCGTCACATTTATTTTACAAATCAAGGGATAGTGAAATTGTATTGTCTCCCCTATTCTTTTATGCATTGAAAGAACAATTTAAGAGAATAAGCTGGGTAGATATCAATGTTAAGCATGGTCTTTATCCAAATGAGCTTAATTATTTTCGCTACGATGTGATATTACATATTGAGCAAGAAGTGATGCAACTCGAGTGTCAAACAATCGCGTTTAATGCATTTAATTCTGAAGACGATATAACGGATATTCTTAATCAAACTCCCAGACCAATTAAAATCCAGAGTATACCTTACGACTATCTTGATACCCTTTGCAATGCGTTATCAATTCGTGAAAATACTCACTTGGAAAATTTGTTAAAAAATCCAATATTATTGAATGAAAAAAATAAAACCATTGCGCATGCTCTAATCCATAAAAAATTGAATGGCTATGAAAGATTTATTCATTATCAACATAATGCACCGCAAAATTATATACAAATGCTATTAGTTCCTGTTTCTAATACGAAAGAGCTAATACGTCCTTTTGAAAAGGAGAAAATTGACTCTTTTCATGCCCATTGCAGGGAACCTTTTAGTCCGTGGCTACAGAAATTTTGTTTTGATCATATAAAAATGCACGTTAAAAAGCATGTGATGACCTGGGTAAATCCCTCTATTTATATATGGGTTGAAAAATGGCCACAGACAATTAATGGTAAGCTGGATAAAAAGAAATTATCTCTTCCTACCGCCTATAATAATGAACAAGGTGGTAATAATTCGATTTTATCCAAGTTAAAACAAATGTGGCTTAATATTACAGGTGATAATGTGCTAATCACAGAAGAATTTTGGACACATGGAGTTTCTTCCTTATCCATGTATTATTTCTTGGCTACTATTAATGAAACTTTCCATTTACATATGACTTATCATGAATTTCATCAGCACAATACGATGGAAAAAGTGGCAATCTATATTGAAAACTTACTTGATGCCACCTTACCAGTAATCGAAAAGGAATATTAATGGTTACTCAAGCATCCTCTCCAACTAATCAAACGATGAAAGAAAAAATTAATAGCCTTTTTTTTCTTTCTTTTCTAAAGGAAGCCGAAAGAATTGTATTTTTTATTGACAAAAAACATACAATTAAACATATCATTCTCAAAACAGATAAAAACTATTTTTTAGAATTAGCTTACTATCAGAATAAACCTTTTGCTGATGCAATTAGTCACTTAAATCTCGATAAAAAAAATATTGTTAATTTAATGAATAAGGTAAATTCGACTTTGTTTGAGCAATCTGAGCTAAGTGATAAAAATTTAAACTTCGAATATACACTTTTAATCGCCTACATAAACTCGTCCTATTTAGCGATATTTACAGTTATTGATAGAACCAATGAAGCATTAAAATCCTACATAAATGCTATTATAAATACGCTACCGGGTGCAATTTATTGGAAAGATAAAGAAGGTCGTTATATGGGCTGTAACCAATTTGTTGCCAACATGGCCGGCTTTGACAAACCTGAACAAGTACTCGGAAAAACTGATTTTGATTTATGTTGGAAAGAATTTGCTCAAGATTGGCGTAACCTTGATTTGGAGGTAATGCGAGAAAATAAAACCTACAAGAGAGAGGAGCCAGCAAAATTAGCCAATGGACGAGTTATTACTGAATTAACCATAAAAAGTCCTTTATATAATGAGAAGAATGAGATAGTTGGTATTATTGGTACATCAATGGATATCACTGAGCAGAAAAATTTAGAACAAGATTTAATTATTGCTCGACAAAAAGCAGAAGCAGCTAGTCGTGCAAAAACCGAATTTATAGCCAATATGAGTCATGATATTCGCACTCCTCTCATTGGTGTTATTGGCATTTCTGAAATACTAGAAAATACTTTAGATGACCCAGAGCAAAAGAAAGATGCTCGTATGCTTTATGATAGCGGTGAAGAATTACTAAGAATGTTAAACGATATTCTTCGGGATGTTAGCGTTGGCAATATGGATGCAAATGATATACATCTTGATACTTTTGATTTATATCAATGCATAGCAGATCTGGTAAAACTTGAGCGCCCCACTACTACATTAAAGAATTTAGGACTAAATGTTGATATTGATAGGAATGTCCCTAGATATATTGTAAGTGACCGCAATAAAATACACCGCATACTACTTAATTTGCTAGGTAATGCTATTAAATTCACTTTGGCCGGACAGATCACTATACAAATTTCTTGTCTTGAAAGTAATGATTCAGATATTCGACTAAAATTCAGTGTGTCTGATACAGGAATTGGGATTTCTAAAAATATACAAGACAAAGTATTTGATCGTTTCTTCCGAGCAACCCCTTCATACAAAGGAATTTATAAAGGCTACGGCCTTGGGTTACATATTGTGCGTTCTTATGTTGAATTATTGGGTGGGGAAATTGGGCTCTCTAGTACAGAAGGGGTTGGGACAACAGTGTATTTCGAGCTTTCTTGTCGAAAAGGTGTAGAAGGAGACGTAATAATAGAAAAATTGGCTGAGTCTCAATTCCACTCTCCTACTCCACTAACTTCTTCTAGCTTGACGAAGTTATCACACCCTACAAACGAAAATGAAAAAACCCCACTTCTTTTATTAGTTGAAGATAACATGCTGGCTGCAAAAATATTAGAAACAATGGTTTCTAAAAACGGATACCGCTTTAAATCGGCCTCTACAGGAGAGGAAGCCTTAGAGTTGGCTAAAGCAAATCATTTTGATCTTATAATCACCGATGTTGGTTTGCCGGGAATGTCAGGTAATGAACTTGTTGCTAAAATTCGCGAATGGGAGATAGCGCATACTAAAAAACCAATACCTATTATAGGATTGACAGGACATACTACTGGCGTTATGCAAGCTGAGTGTTTAAAAGCCGGTATGGATGATGTTTTTACCAAACCGATTACTTTGCATATGATTCAGAATATTGTTAATAAATATATCATTAAACATTCTGAGGAGACGCAAAATACCAAGACAATTTCTTCGCAAGGTTTGGGGGAAGAGTTACCTGCGACAGAAAGAGAGTTATTTGAATTGGGACGTATGCCAATTTTTTGCGAAAAAGAAGCCCTTAAACACTTTGATGGCAATCTCACGCTGCTCCAAGAACTTATAAGAGAATTTATCTCTGAAGGAAGACAAGACGATATTTATCAGATAGAAAAAGCTTACACGACTAAAAATTGGAGTGAAATTGAAAAGATTGCACATAAATTAAAAGGTGGCGCAGTATATCTTGGTACAGCTCGCTTGGAATTAGCATGCCAGTATCTTGAACGCTATTACAAAGCAGGCCACCGGACATTATTAGAACAGCTTTATCATCAACTTTTAAAAGTCAACCAAGAAACAATCGATGCTCTTCGCCAATGGCTAAGACAAGGCAAACCATAATTGCATTTTAGAGATGCTTAAGCAAAGCAAGTCATTATAAATAACTTGTATGCGATAGATGTTTCATTTCCATACAGCGTCATAACATTTTGTTAAAAATTATAAATAGCTTTTTTTGTACTTTTTAGTATAATAATGCCTCTGAGTGTATTAATTGTAGTCCTAATAAAAGGTTTTCAATGCAGCTTTTTCAAAATATCAAAAATTTCGTTGCCCGTGTTGTTCAGGCATTTAGTTCTCTGAAAAATTGGCTTTTTGGAAGTAATGAACCAATACAAAATGAAGAAGAGGAAAGAGAGGAACAAAGAAGTCATCTAATCCCTTGGGTATCCCCTTCCCTTGTTAAATTATGTGCAATTGGTATAACGTCAAAAACTGCACTAGGGCTCCAGTCTACTTGCAGGATGCCGATTCTTTTTCCTAAAAAGGATGATGAGAATGGACCTCCTGGTTCAAGTTTTACATGGACAACTCCTGTCCTGCAATCTCAAGATGATAATATTTCTACTAATACTGCTGCCTGCGCTGCTTAAGCAGACTTAGTAAGCTTTATTCCATTTATTCAGTGGGTGACTGCTCATATTGTAGACTGCCCACTATCTTTTCTTAGAAACTGATCCAATACCCTTTTCCATAAAATAAAAATCAATGTCCAAATTTCGGCGGCGCCTTTTTCTAAATTCGCTAAAATAAAATGGAAGTAATGGTCATTAGAGGTCACTATGTTAACGGAAGAGAAAAAAATCGAGTATTATCAGGCGTTATTGAATAAGAATACTGAATATGAAGGTGTTTTTTACGTTGCTGTTACCACGACCGGTGTATTTTGTCGCCCAACATGTCCTGCAAGAAAACCTAAGTTTGAGCATTGTGAATTTTACGAAACAGCTCAACAAGCCCTACTAGCTTCATTTAGGCCTTGCAAGCGTTGTCTTCCTCTTTCTCATCCCAATCAAGTCTCAACAATAATACAAAAATTAGTGAATGCTATTGAAGAAAACCCTGAAAAACGATGGAAAAATGCAGATTTCCAGGCTCTATCAATTGAGGCAGCGACCGCTCGTCGCCAATTTAAAAAAAGGTTTGGTATGACCTTTGTAGAATATGCGCGAGCTCGACGAATAGGCATGGCAGTGAAACAAATCAGAAATGGTGAGTCAGTTATCAGTACGCAAATTTCTGCAGGCTATGAATCTGGTAGTGGCTTTAGAGATGCATTTGCACGAATTATGGGTGCTGCTCCTGCCAAGCATGGGCATAAAAATATTTTAAAGGCAGCTTGGCTGGATACTAAGCTGGGGCCAATGCTCGCTATTGCGGATGAAAACACCCTTTACCTCCTGGAGTTCATTGATCGTAAAGGGCTTGAGCGCGAGGTTGAACGCCTGCGAAAAAAAACACAGTCAGCAATCATTCCTGGCTCAACAGCCCCTCTTGTTTCAATTCAAAGCGAGCTTAATGCTTATTTTAATGGCGATCTGAAACTATTTAATACACCGCTAAACCTGCTTGGCTCCCCTTTTCAAAAGCAAGTTTGGGATGCTTTAGCCAAAATTCCTCCTGGAGAAACTCGTTCCTACGCTGATATTGCAAAAATTGTTGATAGACCCTCTGCCTGGCGTGCTGTAGCACGAGCTAATGGATCAAATCAACTTGCAATCGTTATCCCTTGTCATCGAGTTATTAGTAGCAATGGGGAGCTCAGTGGTTATGGTGGAGGGGTTGCAAGAAAAAAATGGCTGATTGAGCATGAAAAAAATACAAAAGCTATAAAACACCTATCAACTTCCTAGAGTGTGGCAAGCTTTAGGAGTAATATTTTCCGTCTTAGAGTTCGGTATTTGTTTGTGCTCTCCAAAAAACAATGTGTTCAGGCTTAATAAAGGTATTCAAGTACTCTAAAGCAGATTTCACTTTCTCCTCGCTATCAAAAAACTCTATAATGATTGGCAAATCCCACCGGACATCAAACACAGAGCTGCTGTGCTCTCCTGTTTCACCAAAGCCCTTTAGGCCACGAAACAAACTTATGCCGCGAATCTTTACCGTTTTTTCCAGGTAGTCAAAGATCTTTTTAACTAAATTTGCTGACTCAAGAATATAGATTCGCACGATAATCACATCAATAGATTTGATCATTTTTTCCATATCAATCAATCCTGTTTTTAAGCTAACAATGTAATTATAAGTTAAGAGTATTTTTTTTGCTTTGATTCCTATACTGATTTTTTGGTGATAATCTTCATGTATAGTGCATACCGGTGCTCGTAATAAAGGGAGATTTTTATGAATGCGAAGAGGGACTCGAAACCTACTGGTAATAATCCGTTGGCAAACCGTTTTAATCATTTACCCGCTAAACCTAAAGGACGTTTTCCACGAGTCGCGTACGTATTACAAGGAGGGGGTTCCTTAGGTGCTTATCAATTTGGTGTGGTTAAAGGATTATTAGAAGCAGGTTATCAGCCTGATTGGATTGCAGCGACCTCAATTGGGGCTATCCAAGCTGCAATTATAGTTGGGAGTCCACCAGAAAAACGCATTGAAAGGCTAGAGCAATTTTGGCAAAAAATTGCTCCTAATAATATAGTTGAATATTTAGGGGAGTTGGATTCAACTCTGGAGCTTTATAATAAAATCAGTGCCTCTTTTGCCTTACTGTATGGGCAACCCGGATTTTTTTACCCTCGCTGGTGTACTGGCGGCTTCCCCATATGGGGAGATCCCACCACGCTTAGCTATTACGATACAACGCCACTTAGAGAAACACTCTTGGAATTGATAGATTTTGATCTTCTCAATTCCTGCCCCATCCGTCTAAGTCTTGGTGCCGTACAAATTTCTAATGGCCATCTGATTTATTTCAATAACATTAATTACCGTATTGAAGTAGAGCATGTCATGGCGAGTGCAGCCCTACCCCCCGGGTTTCCTGCAATTAACATAAATGGTGAATTTTACTGGGATGGTGGTGTACACTCAAATATGCCCCTGGAAGTTATCTTAGAGGCCATTCCGCCAGATAATACATTGTGTTTTCTTATTGATTGTTTTGGAGGGCCTTCATTCATGCCAGAAACCATGAACGAGATCGAGGAACGAATGAAAGATATTTCTTATAGTACACACGCGCAACGCTCTATTTTTAACTATCTGCAACGCCAAAAAATGCGTAACTCGATGTTAGAATTAAGTCGTATTTTGACTGCTGATCAGAGGAAAAAATATGCACATTTACTTGATATTGGCACCCCGCATCATTGTACTCTCGTTCACTTAATTTACAGCGCAAGAATTGTTAAGGCAGCTTCCAAAGATTATAACTTTGGCCAGTCTATTATTAAAAAGCGAATAGATGCTGGTTATTTTGATGCCCAAACCATACTTGCTGAGGAATCGCAATGGGGGTATTTACCAGAAAACGGACAAAGTCGTTTGTATGAATCGCCCAATAATCATTCTCGTTTAATTCGAAAATGGAAAAAAGGTGCAATTTAACATAAATTAAGTTAGGTACTCGTTGTTTTATAAAGAGGCGCGTTATTGTGAACGATAATTCTACTGTATGGTATGAAGCATTAGGCAAATGGGTACATCATTTCTTTACGCATACAATGCCTCTTTTTTTTAAACGATGGAAAAGTCATCTTAGTTTGCCAGTTCTTGTTGTCGGTTTGGCACTTCTTATTGGTATCTTCCATCTCTTTTCGTATTTAATTCCCTTTACTGATAATGCTTTTGTCGTGACCAATGTCACCCCGGTAGCCGCTGATGTCTCGGGTTTTATTACCGATATTTATGTAAAAAACGGTCAGCACGTCAAAAAAAATGACCGCATATTTACAGTGTATAGAGTCCCTTATCAATTAGCTTATCAGCAAGCCAGTGCGGATTATCAGGAGGGGTTAAAGAAAATCACTGTATTTCAAAAGGAAATTGATAAAACGATGGCTCTAATTAGAGCAACTGATGCTGAATTAGATAAGGCTAAATATGCCCTCGGTTTAAAAAAAGATAAAAATGTAGCTGAAGCAGTTTCGATTCTGGAAATTAAAAACCTTTCTTATGATGTAACGACGCTAAGTAATAAACGTGCGTCCTTATTACAAGAGGTAGAAATATTACAGGCTAAAATTGAGCAGCAAAAACATACGATTGCCAGTCTTAAAGCTAAAAAAAATCAAGCCAAGATTAATCTTGATTTGACTGTGGTAAGGGCTCCGGGAGATGGCGTAATAGATAATATGTACGTCTCCCCTAATACACCGATTGAAATTCATAAACCGGTGTTTTCGTTTATAGACACATCAAACTTTTATATTCAGGCCAATTTTAATGAAACTGATTTACGTAATGTACGCCCTGGCGATAAGGCTTATATTATTTTGCGTATGTATTATTTTGATAAACTATTTCATGGTGAAGTAGTTAACTCACTATGGCCAGCAGAAAGACAAGTGACGGCTCAAAAAAGCCAGCTGCAGGTTGTTTCCAATCAGAATGAATGGTTATTACTGCCGCAGCGGTTCCCTTTGCAAATCAAAATATTAGATCCTGATCCAAATTATCCTCTAAACCCTGGCGCAAGTGCTTATGTTTATATCTCGACTAAAAGATAAGATTGCTGCCTACGATAAATATAAAGAACATCGTACTAATGGGTTAAAGGCCCTATTTGTCTTGGAACTCATGATTCTGTTTAACCTTTTTTCTTCTATGCACAATCCTTATTTTTATTTTTTTTATGTTCCGATCACTTGCCTTACAGCCGAAACTGCTGGGACTACGCTAAAAGAAAAATATGTATTTTTGTTATGGACTCTTCTTGGTAGTGCTTTATCGATCTTTCTCTTTGGTGTCTTTTCTGTTTATAACGTTTTTTTTATTTTTTTTGTTTTTTTCTACACCCTGGCCCTTTACTTTATTGTGCTGCATACCCTGAAAAGAATGCTTGTTATTGTTCCTTTAATGTTAAGTCTGGCCTCTTATTCCCTCATTTATGGGCTTGATGCAGATAGTAATTTTTATATTGCTGTCAATAATGCCTTACAAACCATTGCTGCTACTGTAGTTATTTTTGCTGGCTTGTCTATTTTTCCCAAAAGCTACTATTTTGAAATTTGGTTCAGTGCATTTCGTGAGGTCATTACTAATCTAGAAACACTCTCTGGTAAACTTTGTAAAGGAGAAGTTGAAACCATCGCTATTTTCCCAGGCATTATTACAATGGAACGTTATGCCAAAATGTTGCCTAAAAAAATTAAATGTTTCAGTGTATTAAAAATAACTCTCCTGGCTTTTGAACTGATCTTGACGATGTCTTATTTATTATCTTTTCAAAAGCAACTGCGCATAGAATACGTCGCTGTTTTACATACCTATCTTGCACGTCTCGCCGAGGCTTCTAAAAACAGGCAGCCTGTTATTTTGACTCAACAAGAGTTACCTGCGTTTAACGAAACACATGAGTTACGTCTTCTATATCAATTAATTTTAAGCTGGAATTATTTATGCGCGGATGGCTAGGAAACCAGACCTTTACTTACCTTGAATTGCGCTGCATACAAATTAGTACTGTGTTTTTCTTTACTTTTTTTGTGCAGGAATGGCTAAGGTATCCGCGCGCTGGCTGGACTGGCTTTGCGGTAATGATGATTTATGCTGGTTTCGACAATGGGACAACGATCTTTCGTGCCTATCAGCGCTTCCTAGGAGTGCTTTTAGGTCTATTTAGCGGCTATATACTATGGTTTATAGGCCATGTTGACTATCGAACCCTAATTATTATTCTCCCTATGACTGTGTTTTTTGCTTTTTTCCTGGTGGGGCGTGAGTATAGTGTTCCAACTGTATTCACTGTGAATGCGTCGGTGATTGGCTCCGGCTATTTTAGTACAGAGAATTCGCTGACAGTAACCTACTACATCATTGATTATACTCTTTGTACCGTGATTGCTTTTGGCATTATTTTAATTTTTGAATATTTTTGGTTTCGTCGCTATAAGTTGATGGAACGCTTTATTAACCAGACACAATCGGAGGTGATTAACGATCTTTATACGTTAGTTAAATTATTAAATCAGGGAAAAATTCAACGAACAGAATGGTTTAGAGCATGTATTAAATTGACGGAAAGCCTCTTTGCGGTGAATATGTTAATAAGGAATGCCCAATTTATAATTAAATCGGAAGGTGCAGTGGGAGATACGTTTAATCAGTTTGTTGAATTAACTAATCGCATTTTTATTGGCCTTAAAGCTCTCTATATGGCCTATTATACTAAACGTTATCATAAATTCGATTACTTTCAGTTATTGCAACAGGTACAGGCTGATTTAGTACGGTTAAAAGCTTTTGTTATTGGCGTAGAGAAAATGGATTTAAGCGACGGAGTAATGCATGCAACACCTGGTTAAAGCTTTTTTATTAACATTTATTTTAGCCGGATGTGCTTATCATAATCCCTACCCTAAACCTAATGTTAAAGTCACCAATCAATGGTCTGTAACTGACAGAAATATTATTTCTACAGACGAAAAAAATATGCCTTATATAGCCTGGTGGCGTGGTTTTAAAGATCCGACACTTAATCAGTTTATTGCCAGAGGTTTGCAGTGTAATACCAGCCTTAATATGTCACGAGGTCATATAGAGGCAGCACAAGGAGAACTTAAAAAGGTTCGTTATCAATGGATCCCAACTCTAGACATGATGCTAGGTTATTCCAGAAATCCAGCAACCGGATTTCCTGGTATTCTGGCTGTCCTAATTCCCAATTATACGATGAATATCTTTCATCAAATTAAAGAACAAAAAATAGCAAAATATAAATTAGAGCAAATCAAAGCCGAAGATGATGCTCTTAAATTGGTCATTATTTCCCAAATTACGGCAAGCTATTTTACCTATCTGGCTGAAAAAGAACGTAAACAACTTTTGCAGACTTTGGCTGATGATCTTGCTCATCTCGCGCAGGTTGCTAATAAGGTTTATAAGGGAGGCTTGAGTTCGGAAATTGAACAGGAAGAATTGTATAGCGAAGCGGAGATAATCCGAGGGGAAGTAGAGGTTGCCGAGCGTAATATCATTATTAGTCGTAATGCCTTGCGTTATCTAGTTAATCAAAATCCAGGTGAAATAAAAACTTCAGCAAAATTTTTACAATTTAATAACCGCCATTTAATACCAGGTTCCTTACCGTTAACAGTTCTTGAAAATAGACCTGATATGCAAATGGCTGCACATCGCTTACGCGCTTCTAACGAAGGCATAGGATTGGCGGCCTCTAATCTTTTACCCACTATCCAATTAGATTTGATTGATGGCCTGGTTGCTGGTGATAGCCGTTATGAGGTGCCAAGAGAGCATGTTTATTTTAATGATCAATTATTAAAAATTCCTTTGATCCGCATGTCGGTTCTTGGGGAAATTTCCAGGGCACGTGGCTTAAATAAGGTTTCTTATTTCAACTATATTGATACGCTGCAAAAAGCTTTGAGAGATACTACGAATGCTCTAGCAGAAAATGAGCGCTTAACCAATAAATTTCGGCAGACCACTCTGGCACAAAAACGTGTCGCAAAGGCATACGATTTAAATAATCGTTTATACCAGCGTGGCATCCAGAATTATGTAGAAACCTTGAAGAGCAAAGTTCTCCTGGATAAGATAAACATCAATTTAAACCAAGATAAGTTGCAGCAACTCATAACGGTAGTTAAGCTCTATCAAGAATTAGCAGGTGGATATCGTGCGGATGAGGCAATACCAAAGGCTAATCATTTACGACAAACAGCTTAATATTTGCCTGCAATAACAATCTCGATAAAGTTTGAGAACTAAATCCGCGCGTGACAGCGCGGAAAATAGACCTTATTTATAATTCACTCTGGCTGTTGAATACTCTTAAGCCCGCGAACAGGTATATCGATATGATATATATAGTGTTGGATGATCTGTTTGGCCTGCTCACTGGTTAGGGGTTTAGTTAGCGCCCCTTCCATAAAATAATCAACACAGTCATATTTAACGACATCAGCTTCATAACCTGTCAATGCGATGATTGGAACGCGCTGGCCAGTATCTTTCTCTACTTGTCTGATCTTTTTTGCGACAACATAACCAGAAGTATCTTCTAACCCGATATCCATAAACACCAAATCATACTTACCGGGCTTAAATAACTCTACTGCTTTATCGCCAGACTCGGCTACGTCTACTTGACAATCTAACTGCATTAGCAAAGATTGAGCAGCTTTTTGTGCAATAGTATTATCCTCAATCATTAATACCTTAGGGATCTTTTTATCGTCCATATTCACTAAGGCCTCTTGTGGTTTGGCATTATTCTTTTGCAATTGCTCTTTTATTTTACTTAATTGCTCTTCCATTTTCTTACGTTCGCTAATATCCACTAAAATACCAACCAAACCAATCACATTTTTATCTTTATCAAACAAAGGGATCCGGGTAGAAAGATAATGAATAATACCTCGTTGTTGATCGAAAACGGGGGCTTCTTCTTCGTTATAAACCGCCTCACCTGAAAGCAAAACATTAATGTCATCACGCTTGAATAATTGCATTCGCTCTTCTGACCAGGGAACGAGTTTTATTATTTGTTTGTAGGTGTTACCAACCAATTCTTCTGTACGTTTAAGACCCAGTAACTTAAGAAAATTACTATTTCCACCTGTAAAGACGCAGTTATTATCTAAAATATATACGATATTGGGCATGCACGCGATGATGTCCATGTAATATTGCTGCAAATTGCTATGTTCTTCGGCAATATCTTTTCTTTTGGTCGGGGACATACTAGCTCTCCATAATTTCATCTAATCGCAAGTGAAGTATAGTACATCTAGACTAATGATGTAGGTTCCCTCATCATATTTCAAGCATAGAGAATGCCATGTGTAATTTGCATCACTGTAACTGGCAGCAATTGAGATTATGATTTATAAATAGTTTAACTACCCTGAATACGGAATTGTGTTAAACATGAATAATAAACTTGTGAAAGCACTTTTTTATGTTTATGGTTTGGCCTGGCTACTGGGGGGATTACTTTATACTGGCGCTCATATGATATCGCCAATTAGTTTTTCCCATTCCATCATATATACCCCTGAAATAGCCTCTCATTTTATGCAAAAACTACAGCCTTACTGGGCATATTACGCCTGGTCCTTTATAATTTTTACTATTGCAGATATGGCCGTCATGTTATTAGGTTTAGCTTTCCGCTATATTTTTGGCACTAATTTTTACACCAATGTTGCTGTTTTTTGCTTTTTTGCCGCTGGTTTTACAGGAGTCATGGTTGATTTGAATTTATTAGCTTGCTGGTTTTTAATGGGTACATTTAAGCTTCCTCCAGAAATTCTCCAGAACTTCTGGAGTACCTTTCTGGTCATACAGTCACATTCGGCAATTTTAATCGCTTGGGGGTTTTTAATAGGAAGCTTGGGTGTTTATTTGGTGTATAAAGCAAGCAGGCAATCAAAAATCATTGTTAACAGTCACTGGATAAAGTGGACCCTTGTTATTTTTTGGCTCAACATACTAGCTGTAATTGCACTGATTTATGGTTTGATAACAACTGATAGTATTCCTATTGCAGTTATTTTAATGATTTTCATGATTTTTGCTGCACCAATCTGGTCTTTCCTAATGATAAGAACGTTAAAGAATTAGCACTCTTTAGTGCCTATTGGTAAACCAATACTCTGCCAAAGGTGTATTTTTGTAGTGAGATAGATACTTGGCAAAAAACTGCTCCGCTTCTACCTGCCTTTTAGAACGCAAGAGGCTGAGTAAATAAGTTTGCAGAAACAGTTCATCCTGAGCATCACTTCCCCCCATTTGGAAGCAATCAGTTATAATAGGCGCAAGCATATCACAGGCAGCATGATAATCCTTTCGCACAAAGGCCAATATCCCTTTGCAAAAAGGTAGAGTAACATTGTGCCACAAATTCTGTGCATAACCAGGCTGGAGTGCTTTTGCATAGGTTATCATTGTCTCTAAAGCCCGATTAATAGCCTTTTCATCGTCAATTCTTGCAAGACAATACAAAAAGTGAATGCTATTAAAACCAGTATACTGTTCATAAGGATGTTGATTTAGGTGGCCAGCAATCTCCTTAAATAAATCATCCTGTGGAAACCCTGCCATATCCAGGCGCCAGAGCAAGGAAATGGCATCAAGCTGCTCCAATACGGTATCAGGCCAGATACCAAAAATACTTGAATTAAAAAGCTCAATTGTTTCGGTTTTTTTACGATTTGCCAAATAAAATAAGGCAAGATGCCAACTATTATGTCCTTTAAGTAAAGGCAAAATCTTATCCCAGCTGGGCTGTAATTTTCGTAAACAGCTGATTCCGCTGCTAATGTCATTCTGCAAGAGATAAACATGTGCCAAAGTATGATGCGCCCATGGAGTAAGTAAATCCATATCAATTGCTCGCTCTGCCATCACTTTTGCCTGACTATAGTGGCCGCATAATTCAAGGGCAAATGAATGGATAGCTAAAAAATGAGATTCATCTTGATTTTCTGGTGCACTTTTTTCACAAAGTGCTAAGAAGTGCTTTGCTTGAAAAGCTTGACCACTGCAATAAAAAAGCCATTCAGCAAATTTTATTGCCAGGGTATCGCGCGGGAAAAGTGCAGCAATACTGGTAAACAGGCTGATAGCACACTCATAATCCAATCGCTGCCAGGCACGTACTGCTTGATAAGTCAGTTTTTCACGTAAATTGGCAGTTCGCAGGCATTTTTCAGCTTGTAATAAATAAGCTGTCGCATTATTGGTTGCAGTATGCTCTTGTCCATATAAATAAAAGGCTGCTGCATAAGTTTGAATCAGTAAATTATCAACATGGTTTTTGGCTGCTTCCAATACGGCATCAGCAGATTTCCCGGAGCTTACTATTTGTTGGTGAAAATAATCAATATCTCCAATGGCTTGCGTAGAATCAGTTGTAACGGCTAACCCTCTTGCTGTTTTCATAATAAGCCATGATTACTAGGAGTGATAAAAAAAAGCATAGCATAACTTTTTATTCAAATTGAAAGAATTGGCCTCATGAGGCAGCCAGAAAAATTAAAATTCGCTGCAAGCCCTCTTTTTCGCTTCTCTTTTTATTGGAGTTTAACAAGAGATACTATTTGAGTCAGTTTTTCACTCAATGTCATCAATAGTTATGATTCCAACAAGAGAATTATCACTATTAACAATTGGTAAATGAATTTAGTATCAAATCAGATCTAGCTTAAATCTAAAGATAGTTGCCCTGCATACCCAGTATTTGTTGGAAAGCTTTTTTACTTATTTTAATCTTATATTTCTTATATAAGTGCTCCCGAGCCAGCGCTTCATCTTCCCCCAGCATGTTGTCCTTTTCAAGAAAGGATATAATATCTTCTGTTACAGCCCATTGATACGTTAACCATTTCCATTTTTTCTGGTGAGAAGCTACAAAATCTGCTTTAAATAGAGTTGTTGACTTTTCATGAAGAACAGCGATTTTAAATAAGGCAGGTTCTAATGATTGAATATGGTCATAAGCAGCTTTAAGTGTTTCACCTGTATCATTCACATCATCAACGATTAATATATTCTTTTCTTTAACGCTGATATTGATGGGAGAGATGATTTCCGTTTTTTCTTTTTTAACCGCACCACCACGATAATGAACGATTTGCATTGAGCATAATTGACGAATATTTAAAAAATCACAAATAAATCGTGCTGTAGGAAATCCACCTCTGGCTATTGCAACTACAATATCAAATTTGTAGGGAGATTGCATAATAATCTTGGCCAGTTTGTAACTGTTTTCATATATTTCATGAAGTGTTATTACTTTTGCCGAAAAATTATCTTTCATGAATGAGCTCTACCAGGGTGTGATTCTTTTAATATAAAGATCGCTATTATTAAACTGGCAAGAAAACAGCAAGGCATAACCAACAATGCTCGATTATAACTTTCAACACTGTAAACGGGTATGTCATTTACTAACCAACTCTCACTATGATGAAGGATGACGCCTACGAGGGGTTGGAAAATTGCACCACCTAAGAGTACTGAAAGATTATTAAAGCCAGAAGCTGTTCCGACAAGCTCAGGAGGGTTATTATCCTTCACAACAGCAAAACTGACAGTCTGTCCGCCTGCGCCAAATCCTAAAAAAAATAAAACTACGTACATCCAATTGAGAGGGACATCAGGGAAATACAACAAAACTAAAGTAGATATAAGACCAAAAATGGAGCTAATAGCCAGTGCCAGGCGCCGACTATTGCAACGATCACTAACCCAACCTAACAACGGACTGCCTATACCTATCCCAAGCCAAATCATGCTACATAAGCCTGATGCCACCATCACCGAAATTTGAAATTTTTGTTGCAAATAAGGAACTCCCCATAACGCTGCGAAAACTGCGATAGGAGTCCATATAGCGAAGGAATAAGCACCAATTATCCAAGTATAAGAGCGGCTGCAAACATCTAATAAACGGCGCCATTCATCCCGAAACTGTCGTTTTGGTGCAGGCTGAGTGGGCTGGTGAGGATAATCTCTTATAACAAACCAAATAAGAGCTGCTAAACATAACCCAATAAAAGCCAGAATAAAGCTGGCATTACGCCAACCTACTTGTTCAATTAAAGCAGCTAAAGGCATTTCTCCAAACATAGCCCCGATTGAGCTCATTGATTGAGCGATACCAGCCAACAGAGCAAATTGTTGTGGTGGGAACCAACGTGAAACCAAAACCAGGACACCAATAAACGAAAACGCAGAAGCAATACCAATAAGAAAGCGTCCTAAAGCTGCTGTAAACAAACTATCGGTTGAAGCAAAAAAGAAAGAGCCCACCGCGCATAAAGTCAAGGCAGACGTCATTAACTTTCGTGGACCGTACCGATCAAACAGTAAACCTGCTGGTAATTGCATAGGTGCATAGGCATAAAAATAAAAGGCAGAAATAATACCAAAACCAGCTGCACTGACCTGAAAGGTTTTCATCATTGACTCAGCCATAACGCTGGGGGCAACTTGCAGCACAAACTCATACAAGTAAAAAGTGGCAGACAGCAAAAAAACGAGGTAAGCACTTAATTTATTAGGTTGAGCATGATGTAATTGATGTGTGTCCAAGATAAACGTCTTATCTGATGAAAATAGCACATTACACCCTAAGCGAATTTCCTTTGTCAATGCCTGGCGGATAGATTGCTCCCAATATTATTAAACGAGTAGAACCAGTGACTTGACAAAGATTAACCGGAGTATTGGTTAGAGTTTTTTCTGCCAGCCAAGCGAACATTGCTGCCTCTATAAAATCTGGGCTAATATTGAGGGCGGCTGTACTGTCCACGCTTATTTCAGGTAACAAATCAGTAAGCGTATTAAGAAGTGCCGTATTGTGAGCACCGCCACCACACAGCAAGAGACGTTTGGGAGATAAATTACCGGCCTTTAGCTCATGCGCAATTGCTCGAGTCGTAAAGCGAAGTAAGGTCGCTTGTACATCAACAGCATCATAAGCTGGTTGGAGATACCTTGCTAACCAATCCAGTGAAAAATATTCTTTCCCAATACTTTTTGGTTGCTGTCGTTTAAAATAAGCATCAGTTAAAAGTGCATCAAGGAGGGGCTCTATTACCCGCCCTTGCGCAGCCCATTCCCCACCTTTATCATAATCATGACCCAGATGTTTTTTAATCCACGCATCCATTAGGCAGTTTCCTGGACCTAGATCATAACCATGAAGATCATGCTCGTTGGCAAGATAAGTCATATTGGCAATACCACCAATATTAACAATCGCTAAAGGGTATGTGTGGCCTTGAAATAAAGCTTGATGATACAAGGGGGCAAAAGGAGCCCCCTGCCCGCCAACAACTAAATCACGCGTTCTGAAATCAGCCACTACAGGAACTCCAGTCAACTCGGCAATCGTATGAGCACAACCTAATTGCACTGTATAGGGAATATCTGCGGTAGCATCGTGGCAGAGTGTTTGCCCATGACTGCCAATAGCATGGATATTTTTAGCATTTACTTTTGCTGTAGCCATCAGTTCAAGTGCTGCTTTGGCAAACTCTCGCCCTAAAAGCGTATTTAACTGGCTAAACTGCTTCAACCCATAAAGATCGCCATTGTATACTTCGAGCAATCGCTGCTTTATTTCGGGGTTGTAAGGACAGGTAATTCCTGCGATGAAAGAATGGGAAGACAAATCGATAAGTGCAGCATCAATACCATCCATACTGGTGCCAGACATTAGGCCAATAAATAATTTCATTACTCCATCCGTATTGTTTGTGGCATACTGGTTTTCTTCTATGTTTAGCTGATTTTATAAACGAAAATGGTCTTATATGCCCTCTGAGATTGTTCAAAATAAACCCACCCCTTTTTGGTATTTAGGCATTTTGTCAACTTTCTCTTTGTTAACCTATGATTTATACCAACCCGCTTTACCGACAATAACGCAGTATTTTAATACAAGTCCAGCCTTAGGTCAGTTAACTTTAAGCCTATTTTTCTTTATATTTGGCCTTTCTCAACTAATATGGGGGCCTTTAATTGATCATTATGGCCGGCGGAAAACCTTGGCTGTCAGTTTGGCCATTTTTTTAATTGCGACTATTGCCTGTATTGCATCAGTTAATATTGAAATGCTAATTGCGGCAAGAGCTTTACAGGGGTTTGCCATTTGTTGTGTCTATGTAATTGCCTTTTCTTCCTCAAGAGATCATGAGGACAGTACGGAACGTGCCCGGATGCTTTCATACCTTTCCATGATTGTCGCAGTTTCACCTCTGTTTGCCCCAATTCTTGGTTCCATTATTCTGATGCGTTATGGCTGGCAGACAACGTTTTTAGTGATGGGTCTTATTGGTTTAATTCTCTTGGTGCTTGCAAAATACGTCTTACATGAATCAGTGTATTGGCAAAAAACCGAAACCACGTTTTTATTGAGAGCTTCTTTTGCTACCTATAAAAAAATCTTTACTCATCGTCGTTTGTGGCTTGCTGTTTTTATCATTACAGCGTCTTATTCTTGTGTCATGATTATAGTTATTAATGCGTCTTTTCTAGTGATCGATAACTTAGCCATTTCTCCTTTTAATTTTTCCTTATTATTTGCCAGTAATGGTGTAATGCTTGTTGCAGGTAATTATTTAGGTATTCGCTTGCGCGAAAAAAAATCATTGTCGTGGAATATTCGGGTAGGCTCTGCTTTGATGCTTATAGGTTCTATAACGATGTGCTTTCTTTTTTATATCCAAGGATTGAGTCTAATTAGTCTCGCACCGACTCTACTCATTAATTTAGGTGTGAGTCTGACTAACCCACCAACTTTTTCCATCGCGCTTACTGATTACCAACAACATGCTGGGACAGCAACTGCCGTACTTAATATGTTAAGGACAACCATTTCAGCGATTATTGGTGGACTTGTTGGTGGATTTATTAGTCACTACCCTTCTTTATTGGTCATCAGTATATTCGCATGTACATTCATTTCATTACTCACTAGTTTCTTTATTACCGAAAGTTGAAGGATAGAGGCAAATTTTTTTGATTGCTGACAATGGTTTGTATAATAGGGAAACTCTTTCCATAAAAATTGGTATAAAATTTTCCTTTATCGCTAGGCAATTTTGTAATGGCGTGGTATTATGTGGTCGAATTGTACAAAAATTTTATATTTCGATTTAAAATTAACCGGCCATTGTTTAGGATTTATTATGTTCCAGAAAAGTGAAAAAGCAGTCGACTACACTTCGGTTACCTCTTATGCTGCAAGTGCGATGTCGCATTTAATGTTACACAAAAAAGAACATTATGAGCAGGCTTTAAAAGATTTAGCTGCTGCTAGTGCTAATGTAATTAAGAAGGGGAAAACAGTCAATGATGTAGTGACTGCTATAGAAAACAGCATGAAAGCTTCTCATGAAAAAAGCCTCACGGCATTAAATTCTGCGCTTGGTATGGCCAAATTCCAAAAAAATCCAACCTTAGCTGGCTATATTAAAGCCCTGGAAACTAATAAAGAGAAATCTGTTGAGTCGCTCATTGAAGCGGTAGTAACTGATACCGTAGTTAAGGCAAACAAGGATTACGGTGCGGATTTAGGCGACTTCAACCCTGCAGAATACCACGTACTAGCAGCAGTATCACCAGCACCTTAGTCATACATTTCTAAGCCTTTTCTTTGTAAAGAAGAGGCTTTATTATGTTAAGAATGCTTATTAAGCTTAAAACAACGATAAAAATTTTCTGTTGTCTGCTCTGCAATTTTCTCATAACTTATTTGCCGTAACTCACCTAAAGCCATTGCCACGTATTTTACCAACGCCGGATGATTTTGCTTGCCACGATAAGGAACAGGAGCAAGATAAGGCGAGTCAGTTTCAATTAAAAGGCGATCCAGCGGCACTTTTTTAGCCACCTCTTGTAAAGCGGTTGCATTTTTAAAAGTGACAATTCCTGATAAAGAAATATAAAAGTTCATATCCAAAGCACGACGAGCAACATCCCAATCCTCTGCAAAACAATGCATTACCCCGCCAATATCGCGGGCTTCCTCTTCTTGCATTACTAATAAAGTATCATCCGCTGCCTGGCGGGTATGAATAATTAAAGGTTTTGATGTACGCTGTGCCGCTTGGATATGAGCACGAAAACGTTGACGTTGCTCTTCTTGTGCCTCTAGTGTCTCCGTTCGATAATAGTCAAGTCCGGTCTCACCAATAGCAATACAGGCTGGATGCTGCTTGGCAAGCTCACAAAGCTTTGCCGCATCAGGTTCCCGAGCTATTTTACTGTTAGGATGTAATCCAACTGAAATACTGATAGTTGGGTAGCTCGCTGCTAATTGGCAAAGAACCGGATAATCATCCAGCTCAACACAAACACAAAGAAAATGCCCTACGTCATTTTCCCGGGCTTGAGTGATAACATTATTGAGATCATTATCAAAATCAGTTAAATCAATAAAATTAAGATGGCAATGGGAGTCTACTAACATATTAGAAGATCATAAGAGTAATTTTGTTTTGATTTTAGCATGCCCAGACGGTAGGTCTCTATTTTTAGTGATCTATTTCTTTTTATATTCAAATAATAAATTTTCAAGAATCAGTGTTTGATTAATACTGATACTCTGATTTAGTTTTTTGCATAGTCGGTTAAGCTCATCCAATTGCCGAAAGAGGACAAGAGGGTGAAAATGGCTTGCTAACTCGTGCAATGCCAATGTCCATGATTTTTCATACTGAAAATTATTAAGGCGATAATTAATCATCTGTGCATTGATTAAATAAATAAGCCACAGCAAATCATTGATCTCATAGCTAAGCCATTTGGCAGCCAGACTGCATACAGAAATCTTATTGCCCATAAGAGCGAGTAAATCTTGAAGAATAACAGGTAGCTGGGAAAAAAGTTTACCCCTCTCACTATCCGTTGCATACCCTTCTCCAAGACTTAAATAATCGCTATGCAAAATTTCAGTTGCCGGGAAGCGCCAGAGTTGGCAACGGCTTAATATGGTGGGTAGAATAGTACTGACTTGCTCTGCAAGCAAAATAAAAACTACTCCATCAGGTGGTTCTTCGAGAAGTTTGAGCAAAGCATTTGCTGCGGCAACATTCATTTTTTCAGCCGGATGAATAAGGACTACCCGATTATTGCCCAATTGTGGTGACGTATATAACAGCGTCTGTATATCACGAATTTGTTCAATCTTGATTGCCCCGCCGACTTTATCAGGTTGCAGATAACAAAGATCCGGATGTTCAGCGAGTGTTACCAAATGGCAAGATTTACATTCACCACAAGGCTGTTTCTCATTAGGACAAAGTATTGCTGCTGACATTGCATGGGCAAAATCAGACACAGCCCCATGCTGTGGTGCAACCAACAATAGCGCATGAGGCAAACAGTGCCTGGCAAGATTTTTTTGTAACTGAGCCCATTGCTCAGTATGAGCCGGTAATAATTCAAGTGTTTTAGGAGGCATTTGGATTATGTGATACGAACGTTTTAAGTGCTGATAAAATTGATTTTTGCACTGTTTCCATGGCTTGACCAGCATCAATACAAACAACATTATCCATACCACGAATCATTTCATGGTAAGCGTTATAGACATCTGTAAAGAAGGCTAAGGATTCTTGTTCGATTCGATCGGTTTCACCACGCTCTTTGATTCTGCCAAGCCCTTGTTCCGGATTAATATCTAAAAAAAGAATCAAATCGGGCTTAAACCCCTGTAAACAGAATGTTGATAAATGCTTGATCATCTGTTTGTCGAGTTTTCGTCCTCCTCCTTGATAAGCGTAAGTAGATAACTCAAATCGGTCTGCTAAAACCCAGGCTCCTTTGTTTAATGCAGGACGAATTACCTGCTCTAGCAGTTGAACGCGAGCTGCATAAAACATAAGTAATTCACAACGAGGTTCAAGCGCTTCCCCCTCTACTTTTTCTTTCAACAACTGCCGTACATGCTCACCGACCCTTGTTCCGCCTGGTTCACGCGTAAGGACAAGCTCGGGAACAAAACTTTCCAGATAGTGTTTAATGGTTTGAAGCGCAGTTGATTTGCCAGCTCCTTCTAAGCCTTCAACAACAATAAATTGCCCACGCTCAATCATGATCGTCCCTTGCTTTGATAACGTGCAATAGCTTCTTTTTGCTCTTTATAAGTGGCAGAAAAATAATGAGAACCATCGCCTTTAGCCACAAAATAGAGATAGTTAGTTGACTGTGGATGTGCCGCTGCATCAATTGCTTCCTTGCCAACCATCGCAATTGGTGTAGGGGGTAACCCGCGGTAACGGTAGGTATTATAAGGCGAATCAATATCCAGATCATGATGGCCTAATTTGCCATTGTAATTATCCCCCAGCGCATAAATAACAGTAGGATCCATCTGCAAGGGCATGAATTTTTTTAAGCGATTGACAATAACACCAGAAATAATCCTCTTTTCTTTTGCTAAGGCAGCTTCTTTTTCTAAAATAGAAGCTGCAATCAATAACTCATACGGTGATTTATAAGGTAGTCCGGGAGCACGATTCCGCCAAGAGGTATTCAAATATTGTACTAAATTTTGGTTAGCAAGTTGCAGGAGATGTTTTGCATCGCTACCGGCATTGTAATTATAAGTATCGGCCAGTAATAACCCTTCTGGGTTCGGGTGAGAGTCAGTAATTAGTTGCCAATCATTGACGTTATATTTTAAATGCTGCGCATTTGAGAGATTCGCTTTCACCTGATTTAAGGTAGTGCCTTCAATAATTGTAAAAGACTCCACCAATACGTCACCAGCCACAACTCTCTTTAATAATTGTTGTGCTGATTCGCCAGGCTTAATTTGATAAATACCTGCTTTGATATGATGAGATAAGCCCTGAAACCTGATGAGCAGTAGAAAAAGGCGAGCTGACTGTATTAATTGTTTGGATTTAAGAGCTCGGACAAAGCCTGAGGCGGAACTATTTTTATCGATAGTGATGGTGATTAGTGCAGGTGCACTAATCACCATCGGTTTGACTAATAACTTGTAGGTATCGTAGCCAATTACAGTAGATACAACAAGAAATAGCGCTAAAAAACCAAAAAGGGTTGATTTAAACCAACGCTTTTTCATTTAAATTGCTTAAACAATAAACTTCCGTTAGTGCCCCCGAAGCCAAGCGAATTACTTAATGCATACTCAATTCGTCTTTCTTGTGCAGTATGAGCTACATAGTTTAAGTCACAGCCTTCATCAGGGTTATCTAAGTTAATAGTCGGAGGAGCAACTTGGTTTTTGATAGCAAGGATACTGAAAATAGCTTCAACAGCTCCTGCGGCTCCCAACAAATGTCCTGTCATTGATTTGGTAGAACTCATTGCTAATTCATAAGCATGATTCTTGAAAACTCGTTTAACTGCTTTAGTTTCATTCATATCATTAAGATAAGTTGATGTGCCATGAGCATTGATGTAGTCAATTTTTGTTACATCAAGGCCGGCATCATTCACTGCTGCAGTCATAGCACGTGCTGCACCATCTGCATCTTCGTCAGGGGCTGTAATGTGGTAAGCGTCTCCTGACATGCCAAAACCAACCAGCTCTGCATAGATAACCGCTCCACGTGCTTTAGCATGTTCATACTCCTCAAGCACTAGAACGCCAGCACCCTCGCCCATAACGAAACCATCACGATCTTTATCCCAGGGACGTGATGCTTTTTCAGGCTCATCATTGCGTTTAGACAAGGAACGCACTGCTGAGAAACCTGCAAGACACAAAGGCGTTGTTGTCATTTCCGCACCACCGCATACCATAACGTCAGCATCGCCATAGGCAATCATACGACCAGCAATACCGATATTATGAGTACCTGTTGTGCAGGCAGTCACGATTGAAATGTTAGGGCCCTTTAAATGGTGTTTAATAGAAATCTGTCCTGCGACCATATTAATGATTCCAGCAGGAATAAAAAAGGGCGACACTTTACGCGGGCCACCACTCATAAGTCTTTCTTGGTTATTAGTAATCGTTTCTATACCGCCAATTCCGGCACCAACAGCTACACCAGCACGGTAAGAAAGTTGTTCATCAATAACCAAGCCGGAGTCAGCTAAAGCCTCATCAGCCGCTGCAACTCCGTATTGGGTAAACAGATCCATCTTGCGAGCTTCTTTGAGCGGCACATGGTTTTCAATATTGAAATCCTTCACTTTGGCCCAAATTTTAGTTGAGTATTCAGTGGTATCAAAACCTTCAACCATACCAACACCACTTTTGCCAGCCAAAATATTTTGCCAGGATTGCTCTACATTTAAACCGACAGGGCTAACCATACCCATGCCAGTAACAACAACACGCCGCTTAGCCAATGAAAACTCCTCGAAGTATCTAGATCAAGCTTCTTCTTTATTAAGGTTTGATTCAATATAATCAATTGCTTCCTGAATCGTAGTGATTTTTTCAGCTTTTTCATCTGGAATTTCAGTTTCAAATTCTTCTTCCAAAGCCATCACCAGTTCAACAGTATCAAGTGAGTCAGCACCTAAGTCATCAACAAAGGATGCGTCGTTTTTTAGCTCTTCAGGTTTAACGCCCAATTGATCAACAACAATTTTACGAACTCGTTCTTCAACTGTACTCATAACTTGTATTTCCTCTTAGTTTAAAAAATTCCTGCAGGCTAGTTTATTCAATTATTCAAAGAACGCAAGCCTATTTAATCCATATACATGCCACCATTCACATGAATGGTTTCACCAGTTATATAATTTGCGCTGTCAGAAGCCAAAAAGGCAACTACTTCAGCAATATCTTCAGCCTTACCCAATCGCTTCATTGGAATACGCTTTAGCATTTCTTCTTTAACCATATCCGGTAAAGCGCTGGTCATATCAGTATCAATAAAACCTGGAGCAACAACATTTACCGTAATACCACGACTAGCAATCTCTTGTGCCAGGGATTTAGTAAATCCTACCACACCAGATTTAGCGGCAGTATAATTAGTTTGCCCGGAATTACCACTAGAGCCAACTACGGAGCCAATACTTATAATACGACCCCATCTCGCACGAAACATCGGCTTAATACAAGCCTTACTTAGACGAAATATAGCACTTAAATTCGTTTCTATAACCTTGTACCACTCTTCGTCATCCATCCTTAGCAATAAATTATCACAGGTAATACCGGCATTATTAACCAAAATGGATGGTAATTTATCTTGATCTGAGAGTTCTGTCATTAGATTATCAACTCCCTCTCTACTTGTCACATCAAGACTAACCCCCTCGCCTTTCACCCCTTCTTGTACAAACATGTCGCTAATAGTAGCAGCACCTTGATTTGTAGTGGCCGTGCCAATAACGTAAGCTCCCTTTTTGGCCAAAGTTAGGGCAATAGCCTTGCCGATCCCTCTACTTGCGCCTGTAACCAGGGCTATTTTACCTTGTAAATTTGACATGACGACATCCTCGTTAATAAGATTTCTCATCCGCAGTGAGTTGGCTAAGAAATTGCTCCAAACTTGCATTATCATTCACACTAACTGCTGGCAGTGTCCTTTCAATGCGTTTTATTAACCCGCTTAATACTTTCCCTGGCCCGCATTCTATAACATATTCAATGCCTTTGCTTTTCATCAATTGGATGGTTTCAACCCATCTTACAGGACGATACAATTGTTCTTTCAGTAGAGAACAAATCTGCTCAGGAGATTTATAAATGCTCAGATCAACGTTAGAAATAACAGGAATAGCCGGTGTTTTGAAATTAACATTAGCAAGATAGTCAGCAAAAGCCTCAGCTGCATCGTTTAACAAAGGGCAGTGGCAAGGTACACTGACTGGAATAATCTTTGCCATTCGAGCTCCAACGGTCTCAGCCAATTTTACAGCTTGCTCAACAGCTGCTGTATGTCCGGCAATGACTACCTGGCCAACAGCATTATAATTAGCAGGCGTGACTAGTTGTTGCTGCGTGCTTACTTGAGTACAAAGCGCTTCGACCTGTTCGTCCGTCAATCCTACAATTGCGGCCATAGCCCCTTGTCCTAAAGGAATAGTTTCTTGCATGAGTTGCCCGCGCTTGGCAACTAATTGAGCTGCATCTGGCAGGTTGATAGCATCAGCACAAACCAAGGCAGCATACTCTCCCAAGCTATGGCCAGCCATCATTTGAGCCTGTCCAGTGCCAAGCTTTTCTAAAAGTCTGTATACAGCAACATCAGCTGTTAGCATCGCAACTTGAGTATGTTCAGTCTGGTTTAATTGTGACTCCGGCCCTTCTTGTACCAATTGCCACAAATCATAACCCATTCTGTCTGAGACCAAAGCAAAAAGATCTTTAATCAAAGAGTACTTGCCAGCCAAGTCTGCTAACATGCCCACTGATTGGGAGCCTTGACCAGGAAAGACGTATGCAGAATTAATCATGAATAATGAACTCCGAAACAACCTTAATTAATAACGTATAACCATCGCACCCCAGGTCATCCCGCCACCAAAGGATTCTAATAATAGTAAGTCACCACGTCTTATACGCTGTTCCCGGATAGAGTAATCCAAAGCTAAAGGAATGGATGCAGCAGAGGTGTTGCCCTGATTCTCAATAGTTACTATTACTTGTGACATGGGTAAACTTAATTTTTTAGCAATACCCTGGATAATACGAATATTGGCTTGATGCGGGATAAGCCAATTAATATCTGATTTCTGTAGATGGCAAGTCTGGAGCACTTCATCCACAACATCACCCATAATATTGACAGCCAACTTGAAAACTTCGTTCCCTTTCATACCAATGATCGCTTTATAATCTTCAGTGGCATAATTAGGATAAGTCAACAATCCATCTTCATCATGTAGGGCATGCAATGTGCTTCCCAAGATTCCAGGCTTATCACTAGCACTTAATACGACAGCGCCTGCACCATCGCCAAATAGAACACAGGTCGCACGATCATTCCAATCAAGGGCGCGCGACATACTTTCACTACCAATTACCAAAACATGTTTTGCAGCACCAGTACTGATATATTGTTTGGCTACATCCATTGTGTACACAAAACCACTACAAGCAGCGCTGATATCAAAGGCTGGTATAGGGCGTGAAATCTTAAGTGCTTTCTGAACGTGGCAAGCCATGCTGGGAAAAAAATGATTAGGAGTGCAAGTTGCTACCAGGATTAAATCAATCTCATTGGCATCAATATCAGAAGCTGCTATTGCTTTTTCTGCAGCTCTACAAGCCATAAAAGAGGTTGTTTCATGCTCCGCTGCAATATGCCTGCTGGCTATTCCTGTTCTTGACAGAATCCATTCATGGCTGGTATCCAGCTTGGATTCCAATTCTTGATTAGTAAGTATGCGTTCAGGTAAGTAACTGCCTGTTCCATTAATAATGGCATTTTTCATAGTAACAAACCCTGATTGATAAAATCGGTAATTTGGTCACGTACCAAATCAACCACATTATTTTTTACTTGTAGCTTGGCCTCTTCAATAGCATATTGAAAAGCAAGTTCACTGGCTCCACCATGGCTTTTTACGACGATACCATTCAAGCCAAGCAAGCTGGCACCATTATATCGCGCCGGGTCCATACGTTTTTTCAAATGGCCTAAAGCAGGCAAAGCAACCAAACCAGCCAACTTACTCAACCAGCTTTTTGTAAATGACTCTTTGAGTACCGCTAGCATAAGTTTTGCTAAGCCCTCGCTCGCTTTTAATGCTACGTTACCCACAAACCCGTCACAAACTACCAAATCAACGTCACCAGAATAGAATTGATCACCTTCAACGTAGCCAACGTAATTCATTAAATTACACTCTGCCAACATATGGGCTGTGCGTTTAACCTGATCGTTTCCTTTAATTTCCTCTACACCAATGTTTAGCAGGGCAATTTTGGGCATTGCTTTTTTATCTACGGCCTGAACTAAAGCGGAACCCATCACTGCAAATTGGAAAAGATGCTCGGCACAGGAATCGACGTTAGCGCCCAAATCAATAACTCGAGTCTTACCATGCATTGTTGGCAATTCGGCAATGATTGCAGGTCTGTCGATGCCTGGCAGAGTTTTTAGAACGAAACGAGCCGTAGCCATCAAAGCACCGGTATTGCCAGCACTTACACAGGCTTGAGCACGCCCTTCTTTCACCAGATTGATAGCCACCCGCATGGAAGAGTCTTTCTTATTCCGCATTGCATGCGAAGGCAACTCATCCATTTCGACGATTTCAGACGCGTGAACGACCGAAAATTGGCTGTTATTGGTGATACCGAATTTTTTAAGATGCGCATTCACCTGATTTTGTTCGCCCACCAGCAACAACTTTAGATCAGGGTTATTTCGTGCAGCACGAACACAAGCAGGAATCACAACTTTTAAGCCATGATCCCCACCCATCGCATCTACAGCAATGGTGATGTTTTTCAAGCGAGTTACTCTTGTTCTTCGTATGCGCTATCAGCTGTATCCAAAACCTTTCTACCACGATAGTAGCCATCGGGTGTAACGTGATGACGCAAATGGGTTTCTCCAGTAGTTGGATCAACTGATAGCGTCGGTTGTGTTAAAGCGTCATGAGAACGACGCATATCACGTCTGGAACGTGATTTCTTATTTTGTTGTACGGCCATTGTATTACTCCTAAACAATTTGCATTCGCTGGGGCGGAATATTACCGATTTTTTCGCGGTAATCCAAGTGTTACTTAGATATTTTATGATTTTATTATGTTGTCTACCTGAATAAAGCGGTTGATTTCTTGGTCGCAATTCTCAATATCCAAGTGCGACTCCGGGACATAAAGATGCAATTCATCAGTTAATAATTCCTCTAACTCAAGCTGACCATTAGTAGAAACAACACACTCATAAAGCTCCATTAATTTTTCGGCTACTTCATCAGAATCGCAAACAGCTAAGGTTGTCTGATTAATATAGTGATGATGAAACTCACCTAAACAACGTTGACAAATCACCGATACAATGGAATCAACATCCATGGTTATTAAATAATAATTTTTCTCGGCACTGACTTTGAATTGGCAATCAAGTACACAAGGGGCAGCAACATAAGCTGGCAGTCTTTCCTGCAATTCGATTTTAACGTTTTGAAGTCCTGCTTTAGCGGCTTCGCTTTTCAAATTAATTAACATAGTTTCACTGTTTCACTTTAAAAAAAGATCTTGATAGATTTAATAGCGCAAGATCATTTATAGAACTCTTAATTATACCTTATTCTTGTTTCTTTAATTAGTCTCTCATCAAAAACAACTGTAAATACAATTTTAAAATCAGACATTATAACGTAAAATAGGATTTTTTTTATACATACTGATATAGATAGTCTATGAAAGCCAAAGTTATTGTCGGCATGTCGGGGGGGGTTGACTCCTCTGTTGCAGCTTGGTTATTGCAAGAGCAAGGATACCAGGTGGAAGGTCTTTTTATGAAAAATTGGGAGCAGGACGATTCCGATGGTTATTGTGCTGCAGCAAATGATTTAGAGGATGCGCAAGCCGTGTGCAACCAACTGCGCATTCCATTGCACAGTGTCAATTTTTCTAAAGAATATTGGGAGCGCGTCTTTGCCCATTTTCTTAATGAATATGAGCACGGGCGAACTCCCAATCCCGATGTACTCTGCAATAAGGAAATAAAATTTAATGCCTTTTTGCAGCATGCGCTTACCTTGGGGGCAGATTATATAGCTACCGGCCATTACGCTAAAGTACGGAGAAATAACAACATTGGTGAACTCTTAAAAGCTAAGGACAGGGAAAAAGACCAAACTTATTTTTTACATGCCGTGGAACCTGCCGCACTGGCAAAGACCTTATTCCCTGTAGGAGATTATCATAAAGGGGAAGTACGAGAATTTGCTAAACAATTGGGCTTGGTCACCCATGACAAAAAAGATTCGACAGGAATTTGTTTTATTGGTGAAAAGCGTTTTAAAACCTTTCTCAATGAATTCATTTTGGCTAAACCAGGCGATATTAAAAGTAGCAGTGGCGAGCAATTGGGACGACATGATGGTTTAATGTTCTATACAATCGGCCAACGTCAGGGGTTAGGCATTGGAGGGCGGCAAACTGCCAGTGAAGAACCTTGGTATGTAGTCGATAAGGATACTAAAACCAATACCTTAATTGTTGCCCAAGGTAATCATCATCCAATGCTCTATTCACAAGGCCTTATTTGCGGCCCAATTCATTGGCTGGTTGAGCATGCAGTGGAATTGCCCTTAACCTGCTATGCAAAAACACGTTATCGCCAACCAGAGCAAGCCTGTGTTGTTTCTCCAGAGAGCAATAAACAGCACTATGTGATGTTTTCGAGTTTGCAACGAGCGATAACACCAGGACAATATATTGTCTTTTATGAGAAAAATCAGTGTCTGGGTGGTGCTACAATAGAACAAATTATCCGTTAATATTGTACAATTATAATAATATCCAATTTTGCTTTAATATTGGTATCAATAATCTGGAGTCAACATGTCCACAATGAATGCTTCCCCTGCTGAAACGGCAGGTATTTATTTCTCTGTCAGCGCCGCAGACAAAGTAGCGTCTTTAATTGTTGAAGAAGAAAATCCTGGATTGAATTTGCGAGTCTTTGTTACAGGGGGAGGTTGTTCGGGCTTTCAATATGGTTTTACCTTTGATGAAACAATTCAGGACGATGATACAGTCATTGTGCAACATTGTTCAGATGGTCAATCCTCAGTAAAGTTATTAGTTGACTCAATGAGTTACCAATATCTTAGTGAAGCTGAAATTGATTATGTTGAAAATATTCAGGGCTCTCAATTTGTTATTCGTAATCCCAATGCTAAAACGACTTGCGGCTGCGGTTCATCGTTTAGCATGGATGATGACGAATAATTCACCAGACTTCTTGCGAAACTCCCTGCATGGGAGCGGCGCTCAGCCTCTGAGTAATACGTAAATGAGTGCTTGAGCACCGAGTCGATCAAGCGATGTTCCAATACAGTAGAGTTTCGCAAGACAAGAAGTCTACCGCTTAGTAGGATTTTACGATCACTTTAGTACCAATTCTAATAAAATTACGGTGTAACCAATACGCATCACCCGGTGTAACACGAATACAGCCGTGGCTTGCATTATAGTTGGGCACATCGTATGAGCCGTGGATAGCATAATATTTACTAAAAAACATGCAATAAGGCATCTTGGCCCCGCCGCCTCCTAATGGATAGCGACTTGAACGACAACTAGCACTTCCTTTACTAATAATTCGATAAGTTCCAGAAGGGGTTCTGCAAGAGCGCCTAATATCAGGACAATATCCCCTCCCACCGGAGGCTCTCCCGGTTCTTATTACAGAACCATTTTCATTGATTGCCTTCCAAGTTAGTGAACGCGGATTAAAAATAAAGGTATTGCTAGCAAGAACAAGTAATTTTGGCATACTGCTATCAGCGGTATCTATACGAGGAGAATAACCAAATGCTGCTGTACTACTATAGAGGAGAAAAGAACCAGCAAAAATAAGAGGCCAGTATTTGCGAGGACTGTGCTCATCCATGATATTTCCTACAACTAGAGAACCCTGCGATTAAATATAGTTCAAAAAATAACCATTCGCAAAATTTTATTCAACATCCCAAAGGTTAGTGTTTGATTTTTTGACTAAAAATTGGATAAATTCCTGATGTCGTTGTAATTCATGTACGTCAGCAACAATCACAGGTGAATTGCTAACCAAACGCTCTATTTGCTGCAAGACAACTCCAGGTTGATTAACATGCTCCATACGCTCTTCAAATAAACTTGCTTGTCCGCCTGTCATGGCTAAATAGACTGATGCTAGAATCTCTGCATCCAGTAAGGCCCCATGCAGGATTCGATTGGAGTTATCGATCTCGTAGCGTTTGCACAAGGCATCCAAACTATTACGCTGGCCAGGATGCTTTTCACGTGCAAGAATTAACGTATCGCAAACAGTACAACAATCCTTAAGCAGCACAGGCCAGTTAAGCAAGTTTAATTCAGCGTTAAGAAAACCCATATCAAAAGGAGCATTATGGATAATTAACTCTGCACCTTGAACGAAGTGCATGAATTCCTCAGCAATATCTTTGAATAAGGGCTTATCTTGTAAAAACTCGGTACTTATACCATGAACGCGAAATGCACCCTCATCGACTTCGCGCTGTGGATTAAGATAAACATGAAAATGATTACCTGTCAGTTTTCTGTCTTGTAGTTCAACGCAACCTATTTCAATAATCCGGTGGCCTAATTCATGACCAATACCGGTTGTTTCGGTATCTAAAACAACTTGACGCATATCTTTATCCGTTTAAGTATTAAGGAGTTCTTCAATTGCTTGGTTTGCCAAGGCATCAGCTAGTTCATTCTCAGGATGTCCTGCATGCCCCTTTACCCAATGCCACCTAATTTTATGTTGCATAGCTAAGGCATCTAATTGTTGCCAGAGGTCAACATTTTTAACTGGTTCTTTTCTTGAATTACGCCAGCCATTCTTCTTCCATTGACCTAACCACTCCATCATTCCTTGCCGCAGGTATTGCGAATCGGTATAGAGATGCACCTCACAAGGTCTTTTTAATGCTTCCAAGGCCTTAATAGCAGCCGTCAATTCCATGCGATTATTCGTTGTTTGTGTCTCCCCGCCGTATAAAGTTTTTTCACGGCCATTATAACGTAGCAAAGCTCCCCAGCCACCTGGCCCGGGGTTTCCTTTGCATGCCCCATCGGTATAAATTTTAATGGTCATAAAAATAAATCTTGATAAGGTTCAACAGCAGGGTCGATAGCATACACAGAAAAATCATGAATACCAGCGTTTGTTAGTACTTCTTCATCAATAAAAAAATGGCCGCTCAAGAATTTGGCAGACTGCGTTAAGATCCAATAGGCGGCATCGGCAACAATGTCAGGTGTTCTACTTGCTTTGAATATGGCATCAGGAAAATGTACGCGAATGGCATCGGTAGCAATTGTTGTTTTTGGCCATAAAGAATTAACAGCAATCCCGTAAGATTTTAATTCTTCTGCCAAACCTAAGGTACACATACTCATGCCAAATTTACTTATTGTATAAGCAAGATGGGGTGCGAACCATTTTTTATCCATGGATAGCGGCGGAGATAGTGTTAAAATATGTGGATTATCAGATTTCCTTAAATGAGGAATTGCCGCCTGAGAGCATGCAAAAGTTGCCCGTGCATTGACCGCCTGCATTAGATCGTAGCGTTTCATTGATGTTGCCAAAGTATCACTAAGACTAATTGCACTAGCATTATTAACCAGAATATCCAGCTTGCCAAAGGCCTCTACAGTCTCTGCTATTGCATGCTGAATTTGTTCTTCATCACGAACATCAACAACGAGAGGTAGCGCCCTTCCACCTAGTTGTTCTACCTCTTTGGCAACCGTGTGAATTGTACCTTCCAGTTGCGGATGAGGAGTATCCGTTTTGGCAGCAAGAGCTATCCATGCTTTTTCGCGTGCAAAGCGGTGTGCAATGGCTCTTCCTATCCCCCGACTTGCGCCCGTTATAAATAATACCCTCGTCATTTCTTCTCCCTAAGATCCATACCTGCTACCCAGGTTAAAAAATAGCGTATCAATTTACCATAAGGTGGATAAAACCAGGTAATAGCTGCAAAACGTCGTTGTGAAAATACCGGCTTTAATTTTGAAAAACGCTCAAACCCTTCTTGCCCATGATAATGACCAATTCCACTTTCCCCTATTCCACCAAAAGGCAGCGCATCAATGGCAATATGGGTTAAGGTATCATTAATAGTTAAAGCACCAGAGAGTGTTTTTATTTCCAGTGCTTTCCTTTCCTGTTTATCTTCACCAAAATAATAGATGACCAAAGGTTTGGGGCGTTCATTGATAAAATCAACTGCCTCATCAAAGGACTCATAGCTGATAACTGGAAGAATGGGGCCAAAAATTTCTTCCTGCATAAGCAGCATCGAACTCTTTACATTCAATACCATATAAAATGGCATTTTTTGCTTTTGGCTCTCAAATTTGCCAATTTGAATAACATGCCCATTTTGGTCTTGAGCATCATCGATATAGCTCTGTAACCGTTCCTTATGTTGAGCGGAAATAAGGCAAGAATAATCTGGATTGCTTTCTAAATCGGGGTAATGTTTGGCCATAAACTCTTTACAAAAGGTCTCAATACGAGCCTCCCATCCCTTGGGCACCAACAAATAATCGGGTGCAATACAAGTCTGGCCAGCATTATAGAGTTTTCCCATAAAAAGCCGGGAAAAATAATTTGGATTAACAGAAGAAGAAATAATTACAGGTGATTTTCCTCCTAACTCAAGCGTAACTGGAGTTAAACTCTTGGCTGCTGTTGCCATTATCTCTCTACCTACCGCAGTTGATCCTGTGAAAAGAAGGTGATTAAAAGGCAAATTAGCAAATTTTTTAGCAACCTCTGTGTCGCCATTAACAATAGTAACGAAGCTAGTCTCTATCCCCTCTTGGTTGAACAATCGAGCTAATCTCTCTCCTGTTTTGGGCGTCTGCTCTGAAATTTTAATCATTACACGATTCCCAGCAGCTAAAGCATAAACCAAAGGTACCAATGCAAGATAAAGTGGGTAATTCCAGGGAACCATTACACCAATCACGCCTAATGGTTGTGGAAAAACATAAGCAGAGGCAGGTTTAAAAAGCCATAAAACCGGCTTTTTTCGAATTTTCATCCACCTTTTTAAATTTTTTAAGCAATAATCAATTGCATTAATACTTGGAAAAATCTCTAAAAGAAGTGTCTCCTGATAAGCACGATGAGAAAAATCTTCATTCACCGCCTGGGCGAGTTCAATTGCATTTTTTTGCAGGAGTTGTTTTAACTGTTGCAAGGTCTGTTGCCGTTCTTCACAGGATAAATAAGGGTTTACACGCGTTTCTTGTGCAAGACGTTTAAACAGCGTTTTCAATTCCATTTTTATCGTCCTTATTTATTTCCTCAATAAATAATCTTCATAGCAAAAAATCACCCTGGAGGATTTTTTGCTTAATAATTGCCAGATCGGGAGCAAAGTAACGATCCTGATTATATGGAGCAACTACCGCTCTTATTTTTGCATAAACCTGACTTAATTTAGGTGAGGTAGTTAGAGGTGTATGGAACTCGAGGCCTTGGCAAGCAGCTAATAATTCGATAGCTAGGATAGTCGCGGTATTATCAATCATTTCATACAAGCGCCTCGCTGCATTAGTAGCCATTGAAACATGATCTTCCTGATTCGCAGAGGTCGAGAGGCTGTCTACAGAATGAGGATGAGCCAAGGCTTTATTATCACTGGCACAAGCCGCGGCTGTAACATGGGCAATCATAAAACCAGAGTTTAAACCTCCCTCTTTAACTAAGTAAGCCGGTAATCCACTGAAATGTTTATCAATTAATAATGCAATACGACGCTCTGCATTAGCTCCAATTTCGGCAATTGCCAACGCTAAATTATCAGCTGCCATGGCAATAATTTCCCCGTGAAAATTACCTCCAGATAAAATATCCCCTTGCTCAGCAAAGACGATGGGGTTATCTGAAATAGCGTTGGCCTCGATCCCTAAGGTTTCACTAACAAAGCGCATTTGATGTAAAACAGCGCCCATGATTTGAGGTTGACAACGCAACGAGTATGGATCCTGTACCCGCGTGCAACTACGATGCGATTCACGAATCAAACTTCCAGCTAATAAATCTCTATATTTTGCTGCAACGTCACATTGGGCTGAATAACCACGGACCTGGTGGATGCGCCTATCAAAAGGAACGTCACTGCCAGAAGCAGCATCTACCGATAAACTTCCCGCTATAACGGCTGTTTCAAAGAGTAATTCTGTTTTGAATAAGGCTTGCATGGCTAAAGCTGTAGATACTTGTAAGCCGTTAAGCAACGCCAAACCTTCTTTAGGTGCTAATTCCAACGGTGTTAATCCAGCAATTTTAAGGCCTTCAACAGCACTAATTATTTTCCCTTCAAAACGCACCTGCCCTTCTCCTATTAAAGGTAAAGCAAGATGGGCTAGTGGTGCTAAATCACCCGATGCACCTACGGAGCCTTTAGCTGGGATGCAGGGATAAATACCTTTGTTGTATAAAACGCATAAAGCATTGATAAGCTCTTTTCTGACTCCAGAATAACCCTGTGCTAGATTATTAATTTTAAGAATTAAAACTAACGCTACAATTTCATCAGCCAGTAACTCACCGGTTCCACAAGCATGAGATAAGACAATATTACGTTGCAATTGTTTTAAAAGCTCAGTAGAAATAGTTTGGTTGGCTAGAGAACCAAACCCCGTATTGATGCCATATACAGTTCTTTTGTCATTTATTACCTGTTGTACAGTTGCACAAGATTTCTCAATTAGAGGTAAAAAAGCTTCGTCCAAAACCAAGGATTTCTGTTGAAAAAGAATGGACTTGATTGCTTGAAGACTTAAGTGGCCTGGAACAAGGGTAAAAAACTCAGCCATGACGCACTCCACCAATTGATTCCATGGGTAACCATAAATTATTTTCTTTAGCGCATTGCTTTGCCAAGGTATAACCAGCGTCAGCATGGCGCATAACGCCGGTTGCGGGATCATTATGCAATACGCGCGCGAGACGAATTGCAGCTTCCTCGGTGCCATCGGCTACGATGACCACTCCTGCATGTTGGGAAAATCCCATGCCTACGCCACCGCCATGGTGAATGCTGACCCAGGTCGCACCGCTGGCGCAATTCAATAAAGCATTTAATAATGGCCAGTCGGATACAGCATCACTACCATCCAACATACCCTCGGTTTCTCGATTTGGGCTGGCCACTGAACCAGAATCAAGATGATCGCGGCCAATGACAATCGGTGCTTTAACTTCTTTATTTTTTACCATTTCATTAAAGGCAAGTGCCAACCGTGCTCGATCTTTAAGGCCTACCCAACAGATTCTGGCTGGTAAACCTTGAAAAGCAATTTTTTCTCGGGCCATATCCAACCAATGATGCAAATGTTTGTCATCTGGTATCAGACTTTTAACTTTTTCATCTGTAGCATAGATATCTTCGGGGTCTCCTGATAAAGCAACCCAGCGAAAAGGGCCAACACCTTCACAAAATAGAGGGCGAATATAGGCAGGTACAAATCCAGGAATCATGAAGGCGTCAGTAACGCCTTCTTCATAAGCCATTTGACGAATATTGTTACCATAATCAAATACTGGAATACCTTCCTTTTGGAAAGCAAGCATTGCCCTCACTTGTTCAGCCATCGATTTTTTCGCTGCGGCAACAACTTCTTGCGGAGCAGTTCGCCTGAGTTCATCTGCTTTTTCCAAGGACCAACCACCTGGTAAATAACCATTTAATGGATCATGAGCGCTGGTTTGATCTGTGACTAGAGATGGTAAAACACCCCGTCGTAATAATTCCGGATAAATTTCAGCTGCATTCCCCAAAAGCCCTACCGATAAGGGTATTTTATTGCGGCAGGATTCCTGTATCCATTCCATGGCTTGCTCAAAATTTTCTGTAGAGCGGTCTAAATAGCGGGTTTTTAACCGTTTTTCCAATCGACGAGGATCACATTCAATGGCAAGCATACTAGCTCCTGCCATTGTTGCTGCCAAAGGTTGCGCTCCTCCCATACCGCCAAGGCCAGCTGTCAATACCCAGTGACCTGATAAATTACCATCGTAATGTTTCTTAGCGCAGGCACTGAAAGTCTCATAAGTACCTTGCACTATGCCTTGCGAACCGATATAAATCCAACTACCTGCAGTCATTTGCCCATACATCATGAGCCCTTTCTTATCAAGCTCATTAAAATGATCCCAGGTAGCCCAATGCGGTACTAAGTTAGAGTTGGCAATTAAAACTCGTGGCGCATCCTTATGGCTAGTAAAAACCCCTACAGGTTTTCCCGATTGAATTAATAAAGTTTGATCATCATTCAGCTCTTTGAGAACTTCCACAATCTTATGATAAGAAGGCCAATCACGGGCTGCGCGGCCACGACCTCCATAAACCACTAATGAAGCAGGGTCTTCCGCTACATCAGGATCCAGATTGTTACGAAGCATTCTTAAAGCAGCTTCTGTAAGCCAATTTTTAGCTTCCAATTGGGTACCGCGTTGAGCGCTGATGTTGAGTAGCGCGTGGTTTTGCACAGCCATTTTTTCTCCATCCTTGAGTTCTATTGGGTATCATACACGAGGGGATTAAGGACGTGAATGGCTATTCCATTTGAAGCATTCATACAGGTTGTAAAAATAACAATCAACATGATAGACTGCAAAGTCGCTTTTTAAAAATGAAGAGTTATCGTGCATACACCTCAATCAAAACACCCTCCTTCATTGCGGGTTTTTTTCGCCACAGAAATGTGGGAAAGATATGGTTTTTACGTTGTACAATCTTTATTGGCTCTGTATTTAGCTCGTCATTTCAAATGGCCCGATAAAGACGTCTATGCGCTGGTCGGCTCTTTTACCGCTTTAACTTACTTGTCTCCAGTAATTGGAGGCTGGATTGCTGATCATTTACTTGGGCAGAAAAGGGCCATTTTGGCTGGAGCCTGTTTTTTATTTCTTAGTTACCTCTCCTTATCCCTTCTCAACTCAGATCAAGGTTTGACTGTTTCTCTGGCGGGGATTGCAGTAGGCACAGGTTTGTTAAAACCTAATATTTCCTCTTTATTAGGCAACGAATATCCTATCGATTCCCCAAAACGAGAAAGTGGTTTTACGATTTTTTATATGGGGATAACAACAGGTATTATTTTAGGGACAACCTTACCCAGTTTACTTCATAGTCACTTTGGATGGCCGGTTGCTTTTGCCAGTGCCGCTTTGGGAATGGTTATCGCTTTTGCAGTCTTTGTTTTTGGAGTTTATATTTACCATATAGCCGATTATCATCCCTTTGAATTCCGTATAGATAAATTAATAAAATCGATTTTGATGATGATATTTTTATGGCTGCTTTCTTTTTCGATTCTTGAATACCCTATCTTTGCTGATTCAGCCTTTGGTGGTGTTGTTCTCTTGTCCTTGGGTTATTTAATTTACTGTGCAAAACGTGAAACAGCCCAGCAAGCAAGGCAAACGGTTGTCATTGGGTTATTATGTATCATTTCAGTGATGTTTTGGGCTTTTTATTTTCAAATGTTTATGTCTCTTACTCTATTTATTTCAAGAGTTGTTGAGCCCAAGCTTTTTGGTATTCAGTTCCCACCACCTTACTATGTTGGGATACAAAGTGTTGGCATGATTATTTTTGGCTACTTCCTTGCTCGGGGAAAGAAGGAGCTCAATATAGTACAAAGTGGAATACGTACGAGTAATAAATTTATTTTAGCAATGATTTTTATGACTATTGCCTATACCCTCATTGCACTGGTAAGCCACAACAGCCTGGGGGCTAGTTTATTATCACCACTGTATTTTATTCCTGCCTATTTGATGATTTCAATCGCCGAGCTTTTGCTATCTCCAGTAGGCCTCTCTGCAATTACTGTGCTGGCCAGTCGTAAAAAAGTGAGCACAATGATGGGGATCTTCTTTGTCTCACTCGGTATTGGCGGTTTTTTATCAGGTAAATTAGCCAATTTAACCTCGATTAAATCAGACGAATTAACAATTACCAAGTTAAAAATTCATTATGCAAGCACCTTTACCGAATTATTGTATATTTTATTGGCTGCCACGTTGGTTTGCTTTATTTTAGGCTACTTTATAAAATCGCTATTGCTACGCAATCAGAATGACGTAAACAAGAGTGCAGGTTAATAAAAGCATAATACTTGGGCTGCGCGCCGAAAATCCCTTATAATGCCATTTGACGCTACACTGCAGACATGGCATTATTCCTAGCCTTGGAAGGCCATTCTTATTACCTTCTACCTCATATTTAGGCTTATCATGCATCAGAAAAAATCATTATCATCAATATTACCTTTGTTTTTGGTTCTATTTATCGACGGCATGGGTTTGGGCTTACTATTCCCTATTTTAAACACCATCATTATTGAACCTCAAACTGGCTTTTTACCGGCTGAAACAAGCTTGGGTTTACGTGATTTCTATTATGGCTTAACAATCGGCATTTTTATGATTTGCTGGTTTTTTGGGGCTGCAATATTAGGTGATTTATCCGACAGCGTAGGCCGAAAAAAATCATTGATGATCTGTTTACTGGGTTCTTTCCTGGGTTACTTTCTTTCTGCAATTGCGATTGTTTTGCAAAATTTCTGGCTACTCATCCTCGGACGTATCATCGCCGGCTTTACTTCTGGTAGCCAACCAATTGCACAAGCAGCCATTGTTGATGTCAGTTCTGAGGAGCACAAAGCACGCAACATTGGATTTATTCTGTTAGCCGTATCACTTGGCTTTGTTTTTGGTCCAATTTTCGGTGGTCTGCTATCAGATAATCGCCTGGTATCCTGGTTTGGCTTCGAAACCCCCATGTATTTTGCTGCTGCTTTATCTTTATTAAATGCTGTTTTGTTGCATCGGTCATTCAACGAAACCTTTACTGAAGCCGGTAATAAGATAAAAATTCAGTGGCACTATGCAGTCAATATTTTTATTTCAGCTTTTAAGCATCCCTCTATCTGTAAATATTCTGTTGTATTGCTTGTTATGATCTTTGGTTGGTCCAATTATTTTTCCTTTATTTCTTTATATTTATTGCAAACTTATCATTACTCAGCCATGGAAAATTCCTTTTTTCTCGCGGTAATGGGTCTGGGTTTCAGTATCGGTTGTGGTTATATTGTTGATTTTTGCACCAAACGTTACTCTTTTGATTGGGTTGTTATCACTGGCCTACTCTTAACAGCGACGCATGTATTACTCACGTTGCTATTTAAACAACAATGGGTCGCCTGGGTGGCAGCTCTTTTGATTGGTATGAGTCTATCTGTTGCCTATTCAGTATTGTTGACTATTTTTTCCAATCAGGTAAATGAGGATGAGCAAGGTTGGGTTATGGGGGTGACGGGTTCTATTATGGCTCTTTGCTTTGGTTTGACATCGATTTTTACCGGACTAATTGCCCAAATAGGTGCGGTATTACCGATGACCCTGGCCACTCTTGGTTTAGCAGTGAGTGGTCTCCTCCTCGCTGCATTTCAAACCAAGACGGCAGTCCCCTCGCATTCACCGTCTTAGACAGGAGCAATTTTGGATAAAAAAAATTCTTATTTACCCGTTGGCTACCAGACACTCACAGCTTATTTAATTGTTAAAAATGCTGCAAAAGCCATTGAATTTTATAAGAAAGTGTTCAATGCGGTGGAAATAATGCTTATGGAAAACCCTGGCAAAAAGATAGGCCACGCAGAATTGTCCATCGGTGATGTTAAATTTATGTTGGCTGATGAACATCCTGAAATGAATGCTTACGCGCCAGATAAATATAAGGGTTCACCGGTTGGTATGCATCTTTATGTTAAAGATGTTGATGCAACTGTAGCACTAGCGGTTAAGCATGGCGCTAAACTGGTTAGAAAAGTGGAAAATCAATTTTACGGTGATCGCAGCGGTACCCTCGAAGACCCTTTTGGCCATACCTGGTATATCGCCACACACATTGAAGATGTTTCCGAAGAAGAAATGAAAAAACGGGTAGCCGATTTATTTGCTAAAAAATAAGGCCCTTAATTCAGAATGAGTCAGTGAGTCTTACTGTAAAACTCGCTAATTTACTAAATACCTTATCACTCAGGAAGAGATTATGCCCACATTGCTACGCTTAACAATATCATTATATGTAATGCTCTTTTTATTAACTGCTCAGGCTGAAATGGATCCAAGCAAGCTTATTAAGGTGACTAATGATACTAATCCCAATTGCATTGAATATTACCATTATAAAGGTGGGATCTATTGTAGTATTACTGCTCAAGATGTTGCGCCATTGAATCCAGAAATAAAAAATTATGAAACACAGAAAATAGCCTTTGATAGTCGCCCCTGGAAAGTTGTTTTTGGGAAAAAAACAGAAGAAATAACCGTTGTTGAATATGTACCCGCTGATGATAATATCGAGCATTGGCAAGAATTGGTTACCAGTCAATTTATCCCTGGCTTACAAACAAGAATCTCCATCAAACAATATATTGACTCCATAATAAACAATTTAAAAGAATCTGGATTTAAACCAATTGTTACTATTATCGAAGAGACACCTGAACAGGCTTTATTTGAGTTTCGTATTGATAGCCCAAGTAACATGCAACAGGATGAGTTACAATTTGTTACCAAAGGTAAAGATGGGTTTTATATTTTGCATTATGTGATTAGAAAGGCCGACATGGGTAAGCCCAACAGGAATAAATGGATAGGGTTGCTTAAGAAAACAAAGCCTAAATAAGACTAAAACTTTGAGTTGCTTAATGGTCTTCATTTGAACGAAATGGAGTAATGATCAGTATTTTCCCAGCAATGGACGTTCAAAACGTCCATTTAGCAACAATACTGTAGACAGTTACAAACTCGGTTGGCAAGTACAGCAGTTAATAACTGCCTCACCACCTCTGATAAGTCCTTTGCCTGTTGCAGCAACACCCGCTACAAAGGTAGAGACTGTACGCAAAGCTAGTGATACGAGCGACCACAGCGTATCAACCAAAAGGCTTCCTACAAAACAACAGCTAGTTTCTATTCCAGCAAGAAACATATTGTTACTCGATACGGCATGATTTAGATCCATAATAGCTAAATTTGCTGCTGTTTCAGCAAGTTTACCTATAGAAAAAACTGCTGAACCAACAGCCATTGTTAAGTTTACTATTGGTATTAACAACGTAGATCTTATCTCTTGCTGCATATCCGACAATGAATTAAAAGGCACGAAAAAACCAGAAAAAGTATTTAAGCGAATCTCTCTTTTTTGATATTGCTCATTTTTTTTGATTTGATATTGCTTCTGTTTTTTTGGGGCGCCCTGTTCAATCATAAGTAACCTAAATGACAACTTAAAGGCCACATTATAGCAATCCACTCACTTTTTGTCAAAAATTAATTCACATTGAACACCCAAATGCCTTAGGAGGTTGTTATAAAATATCAGGTAAATCTTCTTTAACTGAATACGAATGGGCGCCCATACCTACTAATCTGCCATGATCGACGATAAGGTATTCATCGCGAATAGGTCGCGTAGCTAACCAACACTCCAGTATTTCACGCGTACCCGCAGCATATCGCGCTTGAGCAGATAAAGATGTCCCGGAGATATGTGGTGTCATACCATGGTGAGCCATTGTTCGCCAAGGATGGTTTTGCGCAGCCGGCTGAGGAAACCAAACATCACCAGCATAACCCGCTAGTTGCCCATGTTCTAGAGCATTAACAATTGCATCACGCTCACAAATTTTGCCTCGTGCTGTATTAATAAGATAGGTTCCACGCTTCATTGTACTTATTAGCTGCTCATTAAAAAGATGTTCTGTTTCAGGATGGAGGGGAACGTTAATAGTAACAACATCACAATGAGGTAGCATGGATTGCAGGTCGGAATGATAAGTAAGCCCTAATTCTTGTTCGACGCTTTCTGGCAAACGGTGACGGTCAGTATAGTGTAGCTTGACTTCAAAAGGTTTTAATCGCTGCATTACAGCTAGACCAATACGCCCAGCTCCTAAAGAACCAACAACCATTCCTTCAAGATCGTAAGAACGCTCAACACAATCAGCAATATTCCATCCCCCTTGGATAACCCATTGATAGGAGGGAATATAGTTACGTACTAAAGACAAGATCATCATAACCACATGTTCTGCAACGCTGATACTATTTGAATAAGTAACCTCAGCTACCGTGATGCCTTTTTTAATCGCTGCAGTCAAATCGACATGATCAGAGCCAATACCCGCTGTAATAGCTAGTTTTAATTTTTTTGCCTTGGCAAGCCGCTCTGCTGTTAAATAGGCTGGCCAGAAAGGTTGTGAAATAACCACGTCAGCATTGGGTAATTCCTGTTCAAAAGTGGAGTTATCCCCCTCTTTATCAGAGGTTACAACTAATTCATGTCCTTGACGCTCAAGAAATTTTCGCAAACCCAACTCGCCAGAGACTGAGCCTAAAAGCTCTCCTGGTGTAAAATCCATCCCTTCGGGTGTTGGTAAGGTCTGTCCGCCAGGATAAATTTTTACTTGAGGAATTTCATCTCGCGCATAATGTTTAGGATAACCATTCACCGGATCCGGATAAAGAACACAAAGAACCTTTGCCATAACGATTTCTCCCTGAAATGCATTTTAGAATTAATAATTTGAACTGCATAAATGATGGTATTGGAAATAGAAGAAATTAACTAGAGTCTTGCTTGATTCTGGGAGGGAATTAGCACTAACTAATTGTATTATAAATTAATATCTTGTGAGACGATTTTAATTTCTCCCTGCTCATGGCGGGCAACAACCAGTGTGTATTCAGGAACTTCAAGCCACGTTGTAGTATCTTCAGTTAATGGCTCAGACGCAATAATAATACTAGCCTTTATATTGCCACCTTTCATTTTATATTCATTGTCATAGAAGCCATAACTCTCACCATAGGTGTACCATAAAGAATGGTAGACACCTGAGTGGGCAGAGGGTAAAGCATCTGCTGGTTGCCAGCCATAGTCCAACACAAACCGTGTTGCAGCAATAAATTCACCATTCGTTATAAAAAGATTCACTGGCGAATTGACTTTTATATTTTTCTTATGGCGAACACGCTGCAGTATTTTTAAGGTTTCAATAATAGCCTTTACTATTTCTTCTGTCTCATAGCGGCCATCATAGGTTGATAGTTGTGATAAAAAGATGGCATAAATCCATTCACTATCCGTAGTGCCATTAATATCTTTCCTATACTCCGGACTAATGTACTCTAACAAATCATAACGCATCGTATTAAAATTACTAAGCGCTCCATTATGCGCCAATGCTACATTTGAACCCGCATATACAAAGGGATGTACATTTTGATTAGACACAACCTGTTTTTCATGATAGGAAACCCCCCGTAAATGCGCTAGAAGGCAGTGAGGTGAAATTTTCGCTGCCAGGTTACGCAGGTTTTCATCATAAAAAGGTAGTTGCGGAGTTTTATAGAGATAGGGCTCTGTAGGATTGTGCGACATACCATCCCATGCAGCCATCCCAAAACCAGCCAGATTCAACAAATGAGACATGTATTTAGGATGATAACTTTGCTTAATAAACGAGTTATCAGGCTTATAAAGCAACTCTTCAACAACAATTGGTTTGCCAAGATATGATAATATTCTACACATATTTGTTACCTATTATATGTTTCAATATGCAATCTCACATCCAACTTATTAATGGATTTTTCCAACGCGACCAGAGAGATACAAATCAAATCAAATAATTTATACCAAAGCCGCGGGTTATTGTTGCGTATTGCATCCAATTCTGATTCTGATATTTTGAGCAAGATTGCTTGTTCACAAGTAACAAAAGTTATCGTAAAAGAAGAGTCATTATCGATACAGGCTATGCTGGCAAATAAGGCTCCAGGGCCAATAACCGATAGTTTGGCCAGTTTATTATCTTGCATAATACTCGATTGGACAGCTCCTTGTATGACTATATAGCAGGAAGCGTTTTTTTCCCCTACGTGAATCAATTTACAATTTTTTGCTGCTTCCAGGAGAACCGTATGTTGAAATAATTCATGCAATTCATCTTTACTAAATGATTTAAATAAGGATTTTTTTTGTAAGCGCTCCAACATAGATTCGTTGATTGAGGCAACTTGCTTTGGTTGATTCAGTGAATCAACTACACGCCCCAAAAAAGATAAACCGGGTATTTCAGATTGTGTAATAAGTGTTGTAACTTTGCCATGCATTGCTTTTAAACGAGAACAAATTTGTTTGGTAATTGCATATAATATTTTGTATTTTGTTTCCGAAAAATAGAGAGAAAGCATTTCAAAATGGACTGAATTGATAAATAAACACTGCACATTATTACTCGCCACATAGGAAGTAGGTGAAGCTCCTTTCTCTATAAAACTTATCTCATTCAAAAAATTACCCGGTTTTAGTACTTCTATATTAGTCATTCCCTGCCCCATTGAGCGCGCAGAAACCACTACATTACCGCTAATAATAATATAAATACCTTCTTCTTTTTTCCCTTGTTGCAGGATCACATCACCTGTAGAAAAGCTGTGGATTTGACCATTGTTTAATAAAACTTCCAACTCTTGACGATCCAGGTAATTGGCTAAATTGGTCTCTTCCAACTCAGGGAGCTTGGCCATCGTTTCTGGATTATCAATGAGCTTAAACATCCTATCCTCCCCTCCCCATTTATCTATCCATGATCCTTAAATAGCTCTTTAAATTGATTCAGCCCACATACGGCATTGCGCTGCGACTACCTTAGATAAAGAGCCTTCTTGTTTAAAAACCTGTTTTAAGAAAGCCGCATCATTCATGTTCTTCATCGCATCATTTACCAATAGAGCAACATAGTCTGAATTGCCTAACTGCACGATATAGTTCTCAATTTTTTTAACTGTTTCAATTAAATCATCAATAATCAAACTATGTTGCATAGTATAAGGATTAATAAAATCACCTTCAAAACCATAGCGACTAGCCTGAAAGCGGTTATGATTATAGAGATAGTATAAATCATGACTAACGTCTATGGGTCTTTCCTTCAGTAGATAAAGGCTCAGGGCTTGAATATAGGCAATGATTAAAACTGCTTTTTTAATAGTCAACGGGGTATCACAGACACGAATTTCCACTGTACCAAACTCTGGTTTTGGCCTAATGTCCCAATAAAAATCTTTCATACTGGCTATAATTCCCAATTGACGCATTTTGTAGTAGTAGTCGGAAAATTCTCGCCAATTTATCAGGTAAGGAATGACGCCACTGAGCGGAAAAGCATTAAAAATTGTCGATCGTGATGAACAGTAGCCCGTATCAATGCCTTGATAAAAGGGCGAAGAAGCACAAATAGCAATAAACTGCGGAACATATCTTGCTAAAGCATGCGTAAGATACAAAGCATCTTCCGCTTGGGTACAACCGATATGAATATGCTGACCAAATACTGTTGACCGTTTGGATAAATAGCGATATTTTCTCGATAATTTCCTATATCTTATGGTTGGAAATATTTTTTGCATAGTCCATCTTTGGAAAGGATGCGTTCCACCACCACAAATAGCAATATGCATCTCAGCAGCCTGGCCCAGAAGAAATTGTTGTAAATGGACTAACTCCTCTAACATCGCTTGTGGTGAATGATGAATTGAGGAGTTAATTTCAATCATGCTTTGGGTGATTTCTGGTGTTATTCTGGGGCGATGAGGACTTTCTCTTAAATTTCGGATTAAATCTTTTGCACGTGAAACCAAGCTATACGTGCGTGGTGCAACAATCTGAAATTCGAGTTCTACACCAATTGATACAGCAGAGGATTTTTTGAAGGGTAATAATCTCATAAGGCTCCTCATCATCCATGTTATTTACCTATAGTATAAACGGATATTATTGGCACTGCAGGGAAAGGTGACTGATTACATAAGAAATTTTTTCTAGTGAACAACTATGCTTTGAGAGTTTTTTGAATTACTGCTATCATTCTCCCCTTTTTGAAAGAGATTTCAGCTTTTATGTCTGAGCAACAATTGTTTTTAAAGCAACTGCTTAAATCCTTGGATGATATCCAGGCAATCGATGTAGTCGTTATTGATGTAAAAAACCAGACTTCAGTGACTGACTATATGATCATATGCAGCGGCCGTTCATCACGCCACGTTAAAGCGATCGCAGAACTTGTCTTAGAGCAGATGAAAGCTGCTGGATTACCTGCTTTGAGTCAAAATGGCCTTGAATCTGGTGAATGGGCTTTGATCGATTTTGGTGATTTTGTTTTACATGTCATGCAGCCTGATAGTCGTGCATTCTATAATCTTGAAGGGCTCTGGCAAACTACTCCTCCTAGTAAATAACACATGTTCAAAATTACCCTCATTGCCTGTGGTAATAAGATGCCGTCTTGGGTTAACACGGCCGTCGCTGAGTTTTCAAAGCGACTGCAAGATTATGTTAGCTTTAATTTGGTTGAAATTCCGTTGGCCAAACGGGGTAAGTCTACTGATTTGACACGCATTTTAGAAAAAGAAGCGGCTTTGATTAGTGCTGCAATTCCCTCTAATGCCCGTATTATTGCATTAGAAATCAATGGAAACAGCTTCACCAGTGAAAAGCTTGCTTTAAAGCTTGAACAATTACAGCAAATTACTAGCCATCTCTGCTTTCTTGTTGGTGGGCCTGAGGGATTAATTCCATCAGTCATTGCTCGCAGTAATGAGCGTTGGTCTTTATCACAATTGACACTTCCTCATCCTCTTGTGCGCATCGTTCTATTAGAAGCACTTTATCGAGCCTGGTCAATAATTCATAACCACCCTTACCACAAATGAGGTTTTAAGATAAGATGTCCTGTGTTCTTGCCACCTTATTAGCAATAGAAAAGCATGCGTTTAAATAGATCTGTAAAAAATGACCGTGTGGAATCACACATCCATCGATCTCGATTGAATTTACTTGTCGCGTTGATCATTACCTTGTCATTTATACTGGTTTTACGCTTGGCTTATTTACAAATATCAGAATTTAAACGATATGAAACCTTATCCTTGAAAAATCAGATGGGTATCATTCCTATCGCACCTCCGCGGGGAATTATTCTCGATAAAAATGGAGTTGTTCTCGCTGAAAATATCCCTGTCTATGTTTTAGAAGTGATTCCAGAACGTGTTAAACATTTAAATATAACCATTGAAAAGTTAAGAATGCTTCTTCCATCAATTACGGATGATGATATTGATAATTTTAAACGAGCTCGCAAGCAGAATCGTTCTTTCGTCCCGATTCCTCTTAAACTCAAGCTAACACAAGAAGAAGTTGCTCTTTTTGCTACAAATCAATATCAGTTTCCTGGAGTAAGTATTAAAGCAAGGTTGATGCGGTTTTATCCACAAGGAGAAATAACTGCACATCTTCTTGGTTATGTAGGACGAATCAATGTACAGGAATTACGTCAAGTTGATCCAACCAATTATCGCGCCACAAATTTCATTGGAAAAGCAGGGATTGAAAAATTTTATGAGAATATCCTTCATGGTGAAGTGGGCTATCAACAGGTAGAAACAGATGTTAGTGGCAGGACACTACGAATTGTTAATAAGCAAAATCCTGTTTCTGGTGAAAAACTCTATTTAACAATTGACTCGCGTTTGCAGAAAGTTGCCTATGAGGCAATGAAAGATAAACGCGGTGCTGTTGTTGCCATGAGTACCCGCGGCGGGGATATTTTAACAATGGTTAGTGCTCCAAGTTTTGATCCGAACGCTTTTGTTAATGGAATTAATGCGAGCGACTATCAAAAATTGTCTACTGCACGTGACAGACCTCTTTATAATCGCGCCGTCCGAGGACTATATCCGCCAGCCTCTACTATCAAGCCTTTTATGGGGCTTGCCGGCCTGGAAAAAGGAGTTGTTGATACACATTACAGTATTTATGATCCAGGCTGGTTCAGATTGCCTGGTGTCAGCCATGCTTACCGAGATTGGAAAAAAACTGGTCACGGTGTCATCAATTTGAAGCGCGCAATTACTGTTTCTTGCGATACTTATTTTTATCAATTAGGTCATAAAATGGGTATTGCAGCTATGGAAGATATATTAAGTCAGTTTGGTTTTGGTCAATTGACTCATATTGATCTCCATGAAGAAGCAGCCGGGCTTTTACCCAACAAACATTGGAAAAGGCAAACTAAAGGTGTTCCCTGGTACCCTGGTGATACGGTTATTACCTCTATTGGACAAGGTTTTATGTTGGTTTCACCCGTTCAGTTGGCTAATGCAACTGCTTCTTTAAGCCAAAAAGGTAAACGGTACAGACCCCACCTTTTGCAACGATCAGTTCAAAGTGATCGTGGTGAAACGCATGAGTATCAGGTATTGGAAGAGTACCCAATGCGCCTGAAAGATGATAGCTACTGGACTGTGATTGCTGATGCGATGCAATCTGTCATCGTAAGTAACGAGGGAACTGGTTACCGTTTTGGTAGAAATGCCCCCTACTCTGTTGCGGCAAAAACAGGCACAGCGCAAGTATTTGGTGGGCGGCACTATGAAAAGGCGCGTGAAGGAGGGGAAATTCCCGAGTTTCTAAGAGACCATTCACTCTTTATTGCCTTTTCCCCTGTAGAAGATCCTGAAATAGCAATTGCAGTTATGGTAGAAAATGATGTTGCTGCCTCTAACGTGGCTCGCAAAGTCTTGGATGCTTATTTTGAACTCAAAAAAAGTGATACAAAATCATGAAATCAAGTCATGTAAGGCCTGTCTATCGATTAACAGCTAAATCATTACACATTGATTTACCTTTACTTGGCCTGCTTTTAGCTTTAATTGCCTTTGGCATGCTTATTCTATATAGCGCTTCTAACCAAAATTTAAGTATGGTCCTCCGTCAATCACTAAGATTAGTTTTTGCTTTGGCAATTATGATGCTTTTTGCTGTCATACCCCCGCATAAATATAAAATCTGGACCCCTTGGATTTTTGGTGTTGGTTTGGGACTTTTGATAGCAGTGATGCTAATAGGAAAAATCGGTAAAGGAGCCCAGCGTTGGCTCGATTTAGGCTTATTTCGTTTTCAACCTTCAGAAATCATGAAGCTGGCGATTCCTATGATGACAGCCTGGTACTTTGACCGCAAGGCAATCCCTATTGATATCAAATCGCTGATGATAGCTGCTCTCATAATTTTTATTCCTACCCTATTAATTGCCAAACAACCTGACTTAGGCACTGCAATTATGGTTGCAGCAGCAGGCTTAAGCGTTGTTTTTCTAGCTGGAATCAGTATGAATGTCCTTCTGGCACTCATTACCTTGATAGGACTTGCTACCCCCCTACTTTGGCATTTCATGCATGATTACCAAAAGCAACGAATTTTTACTCTTCTCAATCCGGAACAAGATCCCTTAGGATCAGGCTACCACATTATCCAGTCAAAAATTGCGATTGGCTCAGGAGGAGCATTCGGTAAAGGCTGGCTTGAAGGGAGCCAATCCCATCTTAATTTTTTACCCGAGCATGCGACTGATTTTATTTTTGCAGTTAGCGGAGAAGAGTTTGGTTTTGTAGGTAGTAGTATTCTTATTATTCTGTTTATTCTTATCTCTTTGCGGGGCCTTTATATAGCAAAACAAGCCCAAACAAGCTTTACACGTTTATTAGCAGCCTCTTTGGCAATGACCTTTTTCTTATCTGCCTTTGTAAATATTGGCATGGTTATGGGGATTCTGCCTGTGGTTGGTATTCCGCTGCCCTTAGTAAGCTATGGTGGTACTGCGATGGTTACTTTCCTCACCAGCTTTGGTATTTTAATGTCCATCAGTTCACATCGTATTTTGTTTAATAGCATGTAGGGGATCGTTTATATTTCTACTATCTTGACGCTTATGGTTTGATTTCCAGCACATACGACAGCGTATGTCCTGCTGCGATGAGCCAACCATAATCACCCAAACTAGCGACCTATCAATAGCCCCTAGTCTGTTTGTAGAGTTAACCCGGATAAATGCCAGGGTTGTCTCTCAGGCGGAAATCAATTTTGAGGAAACTGGTGCATAACTTTTACGGTGGATAGCGCACGGCCCCTTTTCCTGAAGAAGCTTACGGTGCATCTCCGTTGCATACCCTTTATGGATAGCAAAACCGTAGCCGGGATAAACCAACTCCATTTTTTCCATTTCTTCATCACGCAGTACTTTAGCTAAAATGGAAGCAGCCCCAATAGCCTGAATCAAGCTGTCCCCTTTGACAATGGCCTGACAAGGAATAGTAACAGAAGGAATGTATAAGCCATCAACTAAAATCTCATCAGGTTTTATTGTTAACGCCTCTATGGCACGCTTCATAGCAAGTAAGGTAGCATGATGAATATTTAATTGATCAATTTCTTCTACTTCTGCACGGCCATAAGCAAAACATCGTGCCTCATTCTTTATTCTCTCGGCCAATTGCTTACGTTTGGCTGCACTTAACTTTTTGGAATCAGTCACTCCTTCGATCGGCCGGTGTAAAATCACAGCAGCAGTAACAACTGCTCCGGCTAAAGGACCACGACCGACTTCATCAACACCGGCAATACATTTCTCCATAACGCCCTTGTCCTGAGGTTCAATAAAAAGCGATAGTTTAACGAGATCTCATATAAAAGCTATGTATTGTGTAAAAACACTTTTAAAAAATCTTTTTATATCAAGCTCCGACTATTTAAAATTGATTTATCCGCTAGGAAATGCGATCATGCGCGCAAATTATTGGCAATTGTTGTCTTATGGCTAAGTTAAAATGTGCTGTTATTGGAGTTGGTTATTTAGGGCGTTTTCATGCTCAAAAATACCTCATGCTGCCAAATGCAGAATTGGTAGCTGTTTGTGATGCGAATAAAGCAACCAGCGAAGCGGTTGCTCAGGAGCTACAAGTACCCGCTTATCAAGATTATAGAGATTTATTTGATGAAGTAGATGCAGTCAGCATCGCAGCGACCACTAACCAACATTATGAAATCGCTAAGCATTGCCTGGAACAAGGTATTCATGTACTTATTGAAAAGCCAATTACTGAAACTGTTGAGCAAGCCAGCGAATTAATTCGCTTGGCAAAAAAACACCAGGTCAAATTGCAGGTTGGCCATTTAGAACGTTTCAATTCTGCCCGGCTAGCGTTGGACGAGCATCTAGAACAACCTCTTTTTATTGAATCTCATCGTTTAGCCCCATTTAATCCACGGGGTACCGATGTTAATGTTATTCTTGATTTAATGATTCATGATATCGATATCATTCAGACTATTGTGGATAGTCCTATAGTGAATATCGATGCTCAGGGAGCCCCCGTTCTTTCCAAGTCAATTGATATCGCGAACGCAAGAATTACCTTTGAAAATCATTGTGTCGCTAATGTCACTGCCAGTCGTATCAGTTTTAAGACTGAGCGCAAAACAAGGATCTTTCAACCAAATTCTTATATTTCGATTGATTACCATAATAAGCAATTTGCCGTCTTTCAAAAAGGAGAAGGTGAAATGTTTCCGGGTATCCCTGAAATTACCCGTCATCAATCAGTATTTGAGAAAGGTGATGCATTATTGGAAGAGATAAAGGCTTTTATAAATTGTATTGAAAAAGATACAGCACCACTTGTTACCGGTGAAGAAGGCCGTGCAGCGCTTGCGACAGCAGAAAAAATTACTTCTTTGATTAATAAGCATTTAGTTGCAAGACATGTCGTCAGCTAAACATATTGTCATTATTGCCGGTGAAGAATCGGGCGATATGCACGCAGCCGTCCTGATACAACAATTACGCGCTTGGGACAATAATCTTATTATAAGTGGTATTGGTGGTAGGCATATGCAGGAAGCCGGTGTCCAGCTGATCAGTGATCTGGCGCGCTTTGGTGTTACTGGACTTTCTGAAGTTATTCGTCACCTTCGAGTTATTAAAAAAGCATTCAAAGCAATCAAAGCGCATTTACAAACCGTAAAACCCGATTTGTTAATTCTGGTTGATTACCCGGGTTTTAATTTGCGTTTAGCAAAATTTGCCAAAAAACTTGGTATTCGCATCTTATATTACATTAGTCCCCAAATTTGGGCATGGAAAGCTAATCGGATTGAAACGATTCGTGCTTGTGTTGATCATATGGCTGTTATCTTGCCCTTTGAAAAAACACTTTATCAGCAAGCAGGAGTCCCTGTTTCTTTCGTGGGCCATCCACTTGTTGATAAAATCCTTCCTTACACTGATATTAAAACTATTCGCGAAAATTTAAATTTACCGGCTGAAAAACGCTTAATTGCTATGTTACCTGGCAGTAGAAATAATGAAATAGAAAGACATATGCCCGTACTTCTTGCTACAGCTGAAATGCTCAGCCAACAGCAGGATAATATCCATTTTGTTATTCCTATTGCGGGTTCATTAAACCCTACTCTGGTAAAAGATTATTTTGCTAAGAGTAAGGTTGGGGTTTCTTTCATCCCTGGGCATGCCAGAGAGGTCATTGCTTGCAGTGATTGCGCCGTGGTAGCTTCTGGAACAGCCTCTCTTGAGTGTGCACTGTTGGAAAAACCCATGTGCATTATCTACAAAAGCTCCATGATTAGTTATATCGCAGCGATGAAATTAATCAAAGTAAAATACCTGGGCTTATGTAACCTGTTGCAAAATGAGATGGTGGTTCCGGAATTGTTGCAATACGATTGCAATGCAACAGAATTAACTCGTACTTTGAGTGAACTTTTGATTGATACTGAAGTAAAAGAACGTATGCTAAGGCGCCTTAAACACTTAAAAATCTCCATTTCCTCTGAACAAGCGGATTGTTCGCTCTTAACGCTGGTAAAGGCTGAAATAAATCACTCTGCATAAAATAAAGCAAGAGTAGTCAGTATATTAACGTATATTGAGTCAAGTATGCCTGATAATCAACCAATTATTAAGGGAACCTTAAGATTTATGTAGATTATCAATTAACCTTCATGTACAATTAATCTTGCTTCCACCTGATGGTGAAAGTATTGGGATAGAATGATTTAACCAAAATAAGGAAGTTACGATGAATGTCATTGATACACAAGCATCTTCTCAAACTACGAAACAAGAACAAGGTCTTCAAGACTTGGTTTATGGTTTAGTAACTCGCTTTCTTGCTGAAAATAAAGGCAAGTCCATTGATGATCTGTATGACATGATTCTTTCTGAAGTAGAGCCACCTCTTCTACAGGCTGTTATGGAGAAACGTCGTGGTAATCAACTGCAAGCAGCGAAAATGCTTGGAATCAGCCGTGGTACTATCAGAAAAAAATTACAACGTTATTTCGGCACAAAATATTTTCGTCTTACAGACGAGTAATACACTGTTAGCTAAACCGCTATTAGACTCTGAAAAAGGCCCGTATTCACGAGCCTTTTTTTATTGGATTATTTAATCTTATGAAATTAAATTAAAACCAGTGTCGTTGACTTCTTCTTCCTGGTGAATTAAAGGCAAGGGTTTTTCCGGTTTGGCTGAAAATATACTCAATGGCCATGCAATTGAACCACTATTCGGGATTCTTCGTGGCAAAGGTATCATTGCACCAGCATTTTCTTTGCTCGCTAAGCTCAATACAACTGGTAAGTGAAGAACCGCACCAGGAAGAATACCAGGTCCACTTAGCAATGTTGTCAATAATGCTTCCCTGTCTTGTGAATCTAAAGGTATAACGGCGTGATTAGTTGAGTGTTCGCGCGCATCTTTAGCTAAATTCTTGGGTATTACACACTCGCTTATATAGGCACTATGACACTTGGCTTGCACCGGCGCGACAAACTCCACGGTACCTATTGGATTTCCGGCTGTTCTTCGAAAGGAAAGCGCAGTGATTTCAGGCTCGGAAAAATCGAAGCGTAATTCTTTTTTCCCTGCAATTCCTGCTATTTCTTCTGTTACTTCACTCTTGGCTGTTTCAACCACTAAATTTCGACCATCAGCAAAATTTAGCCTTTTTTCAACATCATGTGCTTCCAAAAAACCGCCAGGAACAGAATATAAACCAAGTTGGACTCGCTGCATTAACACCGTTTTACCATTAGTGGTTACTAAAGGAGCAAGAACTCCTGTCTTAAAAAAGCTCTGTTTATAAAGTTCACTCTGCTCCGGAAATTTCTTGCTTGATAAAGCGACAATAAAAGAATAAGGAACTCTTTTAGCTTCCATATAAACTGTATTCGCGACTTCATCATAGACCACCCCAGTAATAACCATTTGTTGGCCATCGTAAAACTTGGGGTTTTTCTTTTTTTGCTCTTCTACCACCAATAAACGTGCTGTTTCTTCCTCATCCGTTAGAGTGACTGCTGGCAAATCATCATATAAATTAGCAGGTGCTAAAGTTTTCACGCTTTTTACAAAAACAACGTTTGGTGATTTTTTAAATTGAAAACTTGACTGTGCTGTATTTGTATCAAAATTAATTGCTCCTGGTTTAGTATCAGGAGCATAACTACGTGTAACAGGTTGAGGTACAGGCGCGCTTTCTATAGAAATATTTTTCCAAAGTTGAATAAGATCGAACATATAATCCCCCAAAATGGGGGATTATATTTTTTTTTCGATCATTAATCAAAAAACAGTTTCTCCTGACATCAAGCTCAGACAAGAGAATAGAAGCGACAAAGATGGCTGACTGTAATTATTAGAATTATAAAAAAGCCCGTCTAAAACGGGCTTAAATTTGCTATTAAGCTTCCAACAAGAGTTTATTCACTCGACTAACAAAATCAGCAGGGTTTTCAAGCTGACCTCCTTCTGCAAGGACTGCTTGCTCGAATAACATCACAACCCACTCAGCAAATAAACCATCATCCGTTATGCCATGTAAGCGTTTGATCAAAGCGTGTTCCGGATTAATTTCAAAAATGGGTTTGCTCGCCGATACCTTTTGCCCAGCTGCTTGCAAAATGCGCTGCATTTCCAGACCCATGTCCTGTTCATCTGCCACAATACAAGCTGGCGAATTGGTCAAGCGGTTAGTGAATTGTACTTCTTTGACCCGCTCTCCAAGAACATCTTTAATTTGCTTGAGCATGGGCTCCAAAGCCTTTTCCTGCTCTTTTGCTTGTGGAGTATCACTCGTGTCATCACCGGCTGGAAGATCGACTTTGCCTTTACTGATCGATTGCAATTTCTTGCCATTAAACTCACTTAGATAACTAACTAACCACTCATCAATACGATCACTTAAGAGCAAAACCTCAATACCTTTTTTATTGAAAATCTCAAGATGTGGGCTATTTTTGGCTGCATTATAGCTAGCTGCCGTGATGTAATAAATTTTATCCTGCCCCTCTTTCATGCGTGAAAAATAATCATCCAAGGTAACCGTTTGCTTTTCTGAGTTGGATGTTGAACTGCTAAAACGCAATAATTTGGCGATTGCTTCCCGGTTAGCATAATCTTCTACCGGTCCTTCCTTAAGTGCCAAGCCAAATTGCTCCCAGAAAAGTTGATATTTTTCAGGATCATCTTTACTCAATTTATCCAGCATTGACAAAACACGCTTAGTACATGCGGCTCTGATGGACTCAACCTGCTTATTATCTTGTAGAATTTCACGCGAAACATTTAGTGGTAAATCACTGGCATCCACAATTCCTTTTACAAATCGTAGATAGCGTGGCAAAAATTGGGTTGCATCATCCATAATGAAAACACGCTTCACATAGAGCTTTAGGCCGTGTTTCATTTCCTGTTGCCATAAATCAAAGGGAGCATTTGCAGGTATGTAGAGTAAACTAATGTAATCGTGTTTGCCTTCTACGTGGTTATGGGACCAGATTAAAGGATCCTGGTAATCGTGAGCGATATGTTTATAGAGGGTTTTATAATCTTCATCGCTGATTTCTGATTTTTGCATAGTCCATAAAGCCGTTGCTTTATTGACCGCTTCAAAATCAGGGCTTTCACTTGCTTTCTCTTTTTTCTCTTCTTGCTCAACTTCATCCATTTTTTTCATCATAATTGGCCAACAAATATGATCCGAATATTTATGGATAATGCTACGCAAGCGCCAGTCACTCAAAAATTCATCCTGATCTTCCTTCAAGTGCAAAATAATTTCTGTGCCCCGCTCTTTTCTCTTTTCCTGGCCAATAGTGAACTCACCTTCACCATTGGATTGCCAGACAATGCCTTCATCAGCGCTGAGGCCAGCACGCCGGCTTTTAACGGTAACCTTATCTGCCACAATAAAAGCAGAATAAAAACCGACACCGAATTGGCCAATCAGATGAGAATCTTTTGCTTGTTCACCCGTTAAGTGACTCATAAATTCCTTGGTTCCTGACTTGGCGATAGTACCCAAATTTTCAACCGCTTCATCCCAGCTTAAGCCAATACCATTGTCTTTGATTGTGATTGTTTTTAACTTTTCATTGAATTCGACAGTGATACGTAGATCAGAGTCTTTTTCGTACAATGAGGCATTAGCAAGAGCAAGGAAACGAAGCTTATCCAAAGCATCAGATGCGTTTGAGATTAATTCACGTAAAAAGATTTCCTTATTGGAGTAAAGTGAATGAACAACAAGATGTAACATCTGTTTCACTTCAGTTTGGAACCCCATTGTTTGTTGCTTAGCCACCATTTATAAATCTCCCATGACTCATAAAAATTAAAAAAATGATTACTGGATACTCACGAATATTACTTCTAAGAGCATTACTATTAGATTTACCCCTTTATTCTTTATTGCTTAGATGCTACAGGGGACATTTCATTCCACTTATATGTGGACATCCGCCAACAATTTCAAGGTGAAGAATTGAGTTTTATTAATAATTTTAATGATTTTACCCTTTAATAACTTAACAACTGCACCTAGTAATATTCAAAAACTTGGAGGAAGCCATAAAAATGGCCTTGAACGGCTATCCTGCCTGTACTGTCAATTCACTTATAAACCTGCGTTTATAAAGAACTGACAGTCAGCAGTATGAAGATGATAATAATACCTTAGTTACTGGCTTCTTAGAGACTGTAATACAATTCAAACTCAATAGGATGGACAAGACTTCTAACTTGTGCAATCTCAGCTTCGCGAAGAGAAATATAACTTTTAATAAAATCGCGACTAAAAACATCACCTTGCAACAGAAAGTCATGGTCCTCTAGTAGATGTTGTACAGCTTGCTCCAGGGAGCCACATACCGTAGGTACATCCACCAACTCTTCAGGAGGAAGATCATAAAGATCTTTATCAATGGGTTGACCTGGGTGAATTTTCTTTTGTATACCATCCAATCCGGCCATCATCATTGCAGAAAATGCAAGATATGGGTTAGCCATTGGATCCGGGAAGCGCACCTCAATCCGACGACCTTTCGGATTATTAATATGAGGAATACGGATCGCTGCAGAACGGTTACGAGCCGAATAGGCCAGTAAAACAGGGGCTTCAAAACCAGGAACCAGACGCTTGTAACTGTTAGTAGCCGGGTTGGTAAAGGCATTCAGTGCTCTTGCATGCTTGATAATACCACCAATGTAATAAAGGGCTGTTTCTGACAGACCAGCATATTGATCACCACTAAACAAGTTGACGCCATCTTTCATTAAAGATTGGTGACAATGCATACCATTACCATTATCACCTACTAAAGGTTTAGGCATGAAAGTCGCTGTTTTACCATAATTATGAGCTACGTTATGGATAACATATTTTAAAATTTGTAGTTCGTCGGCTTTTTTAGTTAAGCTATTAAAACGCGTTGCTACCTCACATTGGTTTCCGGTAGCTACTTCATGATGATGCGCTTCGACAACCATGCCTAAGGACTCTAGTGTCAAACAGATTGCAGAGCGGATATCCTGTGAGGAGTCGACTGGTGGAACAGGGAAATAGCCACCCTTGACACTGGGACGATGGCCAATATTGCCACCTTCAAAATTTTTACCAGAATTCCAATGTGCCTCATCAGAATCAACTTTATAAAAAGACCCACTCATGTTTGTTTCCCAGCGCACGTCGTCAAACAGGAAAAATTCGGGCTCGGGTCCAAAAAAAGCTTTATCTGCTATACCGGTCGATTGCAAATAAACCTCTGCTCGCTGTGCTATGGAACGTGGATCACGGTCATAACCTAGCATAGTTTGCGGATCAACCACATTGCAACGAAGAATCAGTGTATTATCCTGATAAAATGGATCAGGAAGGATTGTATCCATATCAGGCATTAGAGTTAGATCTGACTGATGAATTTTTTGCCAACCTTTGATAGAAGAGCCGTCAATCATTTTACCGTTTTCAAGGAAATCATCATCTACAGCCCCAACAGGAATAGTGATATGTTGTTCTTTTCCTCGTGTGTCTGTAAATCGCAAATCAATAAATTTAGCATCGTGTGCTTTTATTTTCTCGTATATTACTTCTTTGTTCATTATCATCTCCAAGATTGACCACCACCAAGTCTACCCTAAGTGACTTACTAAACCCAATAGATTACACTGTTTCCTATTAAAACTAATAGTAGTGAATATGGGCGCCTATCATTATCAAGCGCTAAATAAAGCGGGTTCGACTGCGAAAGGTGTTATTGAAGCTGATTCAGAACGCCAAGCACGCCAATTACTCCGTGAGCGTGGTTTAATTCCAACACAAATTCGTGCTTTGGTTAAGCAACAGCAGTCACGCAGAAAAGACAAGCTATCTGCGCAAGATTTATCCTTATTTACTCGCCAGTTGGCAACTTTGCTTGCTGCCGGTATTCCTGTAGAAGAATCTTTGCGCGGTGTCAGTGAGCAAACCGAAAAAGATAAAGTCCGAGAATTAATTATCGGTGTTCGCTCCAAAGTACTTGAAGGATATGCTTTGGCACAAGCAATGGCTGAATTTCCTAATGCGTTTCCAGAACTTTATCGAGCAACGGTAGGTGCAGGTGAACAAACAGGTCGTTTGGATCTCGTATTAGAAAAACTGGCGCAATATACTGAAAATCAGCAAGAAACCAGACAGAAAATTCAGCAGGCGCTTATTTATCCCTCGGTGATGATTGTTGTTTCAACTGCGATCATTGGTTTCTTGCTTGCTTTTGTCGTGCCCAAAATTATTGAAGTCTTTACCAGTAGTGGCCAATCTTTGCCGAATATGACTAAAGTGCTTATTACCCTCAGTGGATTCATTAAATCTTACGGATTAATTAGCTTGGGAATCATTATTATTCTGCTAGCGGGCTTTAAAAAGAGTCTTCATCATCTGAAAATCCGTACCGCCTGGCATCAGGTGTTGTTAAAATTACCCATTGTTTCCTATTTGGTTAGATCCATTAATGTAGCACGCTATATTCACACCTTTAGTATTTTATTTACTGCCGGAGTTAATGTCCTGGAAACCATGCGTGTTTCTGCAAGTCTGGTGACTAACCTGGTCATGCGTAATGCATTCGATCTCGCCACCATAAGGGTCAGAGAAGGAAGTTCCATCAGTCAAGCATTAAAAGAAACAAGTTATTTAAGTCCAATGGCAACTCATTTAATTGCTAGTGGTGAAAAAAGCGGACAAATAGCTGTCATGATGGAACGTGCTGCTTCGCATCTTGATAGTGAAGTAAAACACCTCATTGATACTGCATTAACCCTTCTTGAGCCCCTGGTCATTCTACTCATGGGAGCGGTTGTTTTATTTATCGTGTTGGCCACTCTCCTACCCATATTTTCTATGGAACAGCTTGTTACCTAGTCAATAGTATTTACGTACGGATAAGAATCTAACAAGTTTCAATAACAGCTATCCTTTTTCGTATCGTGCATGCTCACCTTATAGTAGAATCAGTCCAGGGGTTATTTACATTTCGTGCTTATAGCTTGATTTACTGCGTTTTGCTGCTCAAATACTGAGTCTTCGCTGCGAAGTTCGAAAAATCAAGCCATGATCGTCAACAGCCTCTAACAAATTGATTGAGGAGTTTTTAATGAACAGACAAAGTGGCTTTTCTTTAATTGAAATTATGGTTGTAGTCGTCATCCTGGGTATTCTTGCTTCCATTGTAGTGCCTAAAATTATCAGTCGACCGGATGAAGCTCGTGTTGTTAAAGCGAAACAAGATGTACTTGCAATTCAAAACGCGATGGATCTTTATAAATTGGATAATGGCATTTACCCCAGTACAGATCAGGGTCTCCATGCCTTAGTTGAAAAGCCTACTTCTAACCCTATTCCTCGTGATTGGAAACAATACCTAAAATCTATACCTAAAGATCCTTGGGGTCGTGAGTATTTATATCTTAATCCAGGAGAGCATGGTGAAATAGATATTTTTACCTTAGGAGCTGATGGGCAACAGGGAGGCAGTGGTATTAATGCAGAAATAGGTAATTGGGATGCGCAATAAGGGGGGCTTTACCCTCATTGAAATTTTAGTGGTGCTGTTTATTATCAGCATCACTTTAAGCTTTGCCTTACTTGCCTTTGGTGATTTTGGCGCCAGCCGACGCATTATTGTTGCGGCAGAGCAGTTTTCTGCTTACCTTAAGCTAGTGCAACAACAAGCAATTATCGAAGGAAAAAATTTAGGTGTTGATATTAATAACCAAGGTTATAAAACCTATCGTTTAGAACAGGGAAACACATGGCAGGCTATGCCAGAAAAAAGCATTTTTCATTGGCAACATTTTCCTAATAATCTTGTCATTGATTTGGAAAGCCCACTCAAAAATAATACGCGGATGCCTGATATTATGGTGAGCCCTTCTGGTAATTTAACTGTCTTTAAATTACGTTTTGGTACAACTGATAAGCCTGGATTGGCTACTCTGATTGGTAAACGCAATGGGCAGCTTGTTCTCCTAAAACCCCAAGTATCATGACCAAGCGCTCTCATCAATACAAAAATCAGACAGGCTTTACTTTGATTGAGGTTCTCTTAGCCCTGGCTGTTATTAGCATAGCCTTAACTGCCTTGCTGAAATCTTCTGCCCAAAATATAGTCAACACACAACGAATAAAAGAGAAAACGATAAGTCATTGGGTGGCTATGCAAGGAGTAGCCATGGTTCAACTAGGCTTATTACAAGTGAATACCAGCCAGGAAGTCACCCAAGTCACTACGATGCTTGGTCAACGATGGTATTGGCGTGTCCGGGCTAATTCTACACCCATCAAATCTATGCAACAAATTACCATCACTGTCAGTAAAAACCAGGCCGGCCCCTTTGGCTCTCCATTAGTAGCATTTCGGTATCAACAAAAATGAACAAACAACAGGGCTTTACTCTTCTTGAAATTTTAATTGCGCTGGTTGTTTTTGCCATTCTGGCAAGCCTATGTTCTTCTGCGATGTATAATGCCTTTCATACTCAAAAGCAGGTAGCACATCAAGCGGAGCAATTGAATACCTTGCAATTAGCAATCACCCGCATTGAACAAGATACAAAACAAGCTGTAGAAAGAGCTGTCCGCGGGAATGACATGCATATTTTTCCTCCTTTTGTAGGGCAAGCACACTACCTTGAATTTACTCGCACTGGTGTTGCAAATCCCGAAGCCACTGAAAAACGTAGTACTCTTCAACGCATCGCTTATTTATGTGATAAACATCAACTGCTAAGAAGAAGTTGGGAAACACTTGATACAGTGGAGCGTAGTCGCTATGAAGACCAATCACTACTTTATGGCCTGGAAGACTGTGAATTTGCCTATTTGAATTATAGCTTACAAGTATTGCCTGAATGGTTTGCGAATGCCTTACAGCAAAACCAGCGTAAAGAACCTTTTCCAAAAGCAATTCAATTTTCCTTAACATTAAAAAACTGGGGAAAAATGAGTTTTCTATTGATTATTCCGGAGGCTCTTTATAGTGCTTAATAGGGCCAAAAATAAAGGAAGTGCGCTTATTTCCGCACTCTTTATCATGACGCTTGTTGCAATAGCGGCTACAGCAATGAGCACTCGCTTGCAACTTGATATTTACCGTACTCGTTTGACAATAAATAGTGATAAACTCTATCTAGCTTCGCAGGCACTAAGTTTTTGGGCAATGGATATGCTCTCCTCGAAGAAAATTTCTTTCCGGGTTGGTGATGTCTATGGCAAAATTAGCAATTTTCCTACCAAACTGCAAAGACTCTATCCAGAAGCTCTAATTGAAGGTGGCTTATATGATTTACAAGCCCGCTTTAATTTAAATAATTTAACCGATAAGAAATATCAGGCTCTCTTTGCCCAATTATTAGAATCGATATCATCACAAATGACTCCAGATGAGCGTAAAGAACTTACTTTAGCGACAACCAATTGGTTGATGCCTTATCAGCCCGGAGTTGGTAATGAATTTTTTTCTTATTATTTACGAAAAAAGCCCGGCTACTACCCCAGCCAGCAACCGATGCAGAGTGTCTCTGAGCTCAGATTAATTAAAGGTGTTAATGCCAAACTCTATCAACGCCTGTTTCCTTATGTCATAGCCCTACCAGAATCAACTCCGATTAATATAAATACAGCACCGAAACAACTTTTAATGACACTGGGTAACGGGCTTAATGAAGAACAAGTCAATGAGTTACTAGCTGCACGTAGAAAAAAAGGTATTTCTGATCTTAAAGAGATCTACCCTATTTTAGAAAAATTGAATATCCGCAGTGACCAAATTACCGTCGAAAGCCAATATTTTATGACAATTGCAACGGTCAGAATAGGTGAGTTAAGTCTCGTTAACTATACCATCATTAAGCGTAATAAAGATAAACAGGGAAAAATGGCTGCTCTTATATTAAGTGAAAGCTTAAATACGCATGGATAAAGACTATTCTTTCTTGTTTTTTATTTGCTGGAATAGCTCTTCACCGCGATCTTTATCTTGAGTAGACATAGTAGGTTCAAGTCGGGCAAGCTCCTTTGATGCTTGCTGATTTTTATTAACAGTAGCCAATTTCAACCAGGCATAAGCCTTAGAAACATCTTTATTCACACCAAGACCAGCCAAATATAGATAACCTAATTTCCCCTGAGCCATTGCATTGCCTTGATCTGCCGCTTTGCCAAACCAATAAGCTGCTTGTTCGTAATCTTTATTAACGCCAACGCCAGTCAGCAAAAGTTGCCCCAGTTCCGCCTGAGCTTGTGAATTTCCCTGTTCAGCAGACGCTTCATACCAATAAACCGCTTTTTGGGCATCTGCTTCTACACCCAATCCATTGAGATATTGATAGGCCAAATAGGCTTGGGCATTTCTATGTCCTTGATTGGCGGCGCTGGAAAACCAGTAAGTGGCTGCACGTTGATCCTGAGCTATACCGTATTTGCCTGTATATAAAAGACCAAGACTATATTGTCCTTTTGCGTCACCTTGCTCTGCCGCTTTTTCATACCAATATAAAGCTTTCTCTACATCTTTCTCAGTACCATAACCCATCATGTATTGATAACCCAAGTTAACCTGTGCTTTTGCATAACCTTGTTCTGCTGATTTTTTAAACCACTCAAAAGCCTTAACTTCACTCGTTTCAATCCCATCTCCTACAGCATACATTAAACCAATATTTCTTTGGGCAATCGCATTACCATGCTCAGCTGCTTTCATATACCAGAGGAATGCCTGTTTATAATCCTGTTTTACGCCACGACCATTATCATATAAAAAACCTAAACTTAACTCTGCTAAGGCATTATTTTTTGCCGCTGCTTTTTGATACCACTCTCCAGCTTTAACATCATCATGATTCACACCATAACCGTATTGATACATACGCCCTAATAAATACATGGCCTCATCATTTCCTTCATCGGCTGCTTGTACCAAGTGAGGATAGGCGGTTGTATAATCACCATTTTCATAGGCAGAAAAACCGACAATCACATCGGCAAAAACTGAATTAATATAAAGACAAGCAGCGAGAACCAGTATTCGCATGCTTACTCCTGAGTAATTCCCTTATTAAAAGCGTAGGATATTAAGACAACAAAGCAAATAATTTGCTAACTAATTTAATTAATTCTACAAATTGGTAATATTTTAATGGTCTTCTTTCACTGTTCTCTATGCTTTATTCGTCAGTAAAAAAGTACGGATTGACCTTATTAAATTGAAAAGGAAATTTAAAAAATTATTATCGCAAGTGATACATTTAATAGTTGTATGAATTTTTCTACTGTCCAATAGACTATAATTTAAGAATTCTTATTAATAATTTATAGGAGAGCTCGTATTAAAACAAAATTCTGATTTATATTAATGACAACTATATTAGATGGAACTTTATTTAAATATTACAAGGACGAAAATCATGAAAAAACTCATTTTAATATTCACTGGCTTAATCTTAGGAAGTAGTGTTTATGCAGCAAATGTTACAGATATGAATTCAAAATGGATCTGTACTACAAATGCTAGTAGCAGTGATGTAGCCTCTGAAAAAGCTGCCGATGATAAACTGGCAAATACTCAAGCTTCTGCTAGTAATGCCTTTGCTGCTGCAGCTCAAAATTGCCGTGATTGCACTAAAATAACCTGTGAAGTCCAAGACTAAAACATTGGAGACTATCCTTTCAGGGTAGTCTCCTTTTCGATAAGTTAAGCATCGTATTTCTTTTTAAACTGACTCATTCTTTCACCAATTATTTCCAACTCATTACCGCCAAGTAAATTCTTTACCTGTGGAAACAATTTATTTTCTTCTTCCTCTGCGTGGTGAATCACATTATTTTTAAAACGGGCAAATTTTTCCTCCCATTCTTGTTGGCTTTTAATATCATCAAACTCTTTAATAGCCTTTTCTGCCCTTTTCTCTTCTGTGAGTAAATGCTTTACCGTGGGATCTAATTTTTTATTGTCCTTAAAGCAGGGATACCAAACTTTATGTTCCATTGTTTCATGTCTGATAAGCTCATGACATAAATCATCAAACATCGTTTGTCGTTTATCATCACGAAAATTTGTATTGGCTATTTCATTCAATGTTCTTCTAACTTTGTTATGCTCACTAATCAAAAAAGATATTGCGTCCATGATTTGCTCCTAAAATCCAATTTAAAAATTACTTTATTATTTATATTAGCATAGAGAAAATTATGAATAACTCTAATTAATCCAATGTAAAAACCAATGCAAATTCAATAAAAATAAAAGAAAATGCTATACTTTTAATGTACATTCATGGAGGAATATCATGCTTACTACTTTATTAATTGTATTATTAATTTTACTGTTAATTGGTGGCTTACCTAGATGGGGTTACAGTAGTAATTGGGGATATGGGCCATCAGGGCTTATAGGCCTTATTCTAGTTATTCTTTTGATACTTATCTTAATTGGAAGAGTACCATTATGACAGAGAGTTAATAAGAGTAGAATATAAGGAATATTTAATTGGATAATAATGGAAATTTCTTTATATTCAGCTAAAAAATATAAGGAAACAGAAAAAGCTGCTTTATATAAAGACAGCATGAAAGATGGTTACGTAAATTTTAGGAAACAGTTTCCTTATTATTAACTAAGTGGTAAAAAAATTACTCTTCCAAAAGCTCTACAATGGATAAGCTTTTTAGCTAGACCTCCATGTCGTATGGATATCACTATTTAAAAGCAAAAGAGACATAATGAAAAATAAAACAAGACATAAGCAATTATAGTTTCGCATTAATATCATTTAAAACTCTAATCTATACTTATAGGATTAGGGATTAATTTATTAGATTAAATATATTTTTATAATGATAAAAGGAGTTATATTATGAATCATGCAAATATAGTTAAAAGCAGCGAAGTATCAGGTGTTAAAGTTAAGAATTCTTTAGGTGAAGATTTAGGAGAAATTAACGAAGTTGTCATTGATAAACTTATGGGGAAAGTAAATTATCTAGTCCTGGATTTTGGTGGTTTTTTAGGGTTTGGCAACAAATTTTTTGCTGTTCCTTGGGATTTATTCACCTATGATAAAAAAAATAATTGCTTTCTTTTGAACATCGACAAAGAAAGTTTAAAGAATGCTCCTGGATTTGATAAAGACCATTGGCCTAATTTTGCTGCTCCGGAGTATATATCAACGCTTAATAAGTATTATCACTAATAGGTTCCAGACATTAACACTCATTCGTGTTAATGTCTGCTCTACACTGTTTGTTCTTTATTAGGAATTTGCCTGAAAGTAGTGTTTCATTGATGTGCCTAACTAAACTTCAAGGATGATTCAAATGTCTGTAGCGTTTATTTCTCATCCAAATTGTCTGTTACATAATATGGGAACAACACATCCTGAACAGCCAGCTCGGCTGCAAGTCATTGAGGATGAGTTAATTCGTTGTGGTTTCAGTGAGCATTTAAACTATTACCAGGCCCCTCTTGCGACCAAAGATCAATTGCAACTTGTACATGATCCGGATTATATTGAATTTATTTTTAATATCTCCCCGCAAAAAGGCCTCATTCCCTTAGATCCAGATGTATGGATGAATCCTCACTCTCTAATAGCTGCTCTTCACGCAGCAGGCGCAGCAGTATATGGTGTTGATTTAGTCATGAAGGGCGACACTAAAGCAGCCTTTTGCAATGTACGTCCACCCGGACATCATGCAGAACGTAATAAAGCAATGGGCTTTTGTTTCTTTAATAATGTTGCTGTTGCGACCGCCTATGCACTGGATTTCTACAAATTACAACGCATAGCTATCGTTGATTTTGATGTTCACCATGGCAATGGTACTGAAAATATTTTTCAGGCAGAACCAAGGGTTTTGTATTGTTCTTCTTTCGAGCATCCTTTTTACCCCTTTAGTGGTGCCGAAACAAGAAATCAGCATATTCTCAATATCCCTTTGGCTGCTGGAACAACGGGCGAGCAGTTTCGTGCCAAAGTAACTGAACATTGGTTGGAGCAAATTCAATCCTTCGCCCCTTCGCTCATTTTTTTCTCGGCTGGTTTTGATGCTTATATTGATGATGATATGGCGGATCTCAGACTTACACCGAATGATTATCTTTGGATCACGCAAAAAATAAAAACTATCGCAGAGAGATGTTGCCAGGGACGGATGGTGTCCGTATTAGAGGGCGGTTACGCCTTAAATGGTTTAGGAGTCTGCGCTGCAGCCCATATTCGTGGTCTACTAGAGCCAGTTGAGCTGGCTACTATCTGAGCCGCACTGATTTCCGGTATTGACTATTCTGTAAATGTACTGTGAGGCTCCTAAATCAAGGCTCTTCGACTCAGTTACATGACGATAACTGCAGCACCAGTAAATCGCCCATAACGTAAATCATCCAAGGCTTGATTGACCCCATGCAATGGATAAGTGTGAACCTCTGTTTTTATAGGTATTTGCGGAGCTAGTGTTAAAAACTCTTCACCATCTTTCCGAGTTAAATTAGCTACAGAACATAAGGTTCGCTCTCCCCAGAGATCAGCGTAAGGGAAACTTGGTATATCACTCATGTGAATACCTGCGCAAACCACTGTTCCTCCTTTCTCAGTGGCTCGAAGCGCGATTGGAACCAATTCACCAACGGGAGCGAAAATAATTGCTGCCTCAAGAAGGCGTGGTGGTGATTTCTCTGAACTACCAGCCCAGACAGCACCTAACTGATAGGCGAAATCCTGAGCAGTTAGATCGCCAGGGCTAGTGAAAGCATAAACTTTCCGTTGCTGGTAACGTGCTACTTGAATAAGAATATGTGCTGCAGCACCAAATCCATAGATACCAAGATGTTGTGCATTCCCTGTTTTTAATAAAGCGCGATAACCTATTAACCCTGCGCAAAACAAAGGCGCCGCTTGATGATCAGGATATCCTTCTGGAATAGAAAAACAGAAACGCCAATCAGCTACGCAATAGTTGGCAAAACCACCGTCAATTTGATAGCCAGTGAATTTTGCCTCGTCGCATAAATTTTCGCGACCAGTTAGGCAAAAATGACAAACACCACAACTGCTACCCAACCATGGCACACCAACTCGCTGACCAATAACAAAATTTTTAACCCGCTTACCTAGCTTTTTAATGGTTCCAACAATTTGATGGCCAGGAACAAGAGGAAGTTTGGGCCTTGTTAATTCACCATCTATAACATGTAAATCAGTTCGACAAATACCACAGGCATGTACTTTAATTAACACCTCATTCGATTTTGGCTGTGGTTCTTCCAGTGTACCTGGGTTTAGTTGCTGATGAATTTGTTCCAAGAGCATAGCATCCATGATGAACCTGGCTTATTTGCATACTAAAGTATCAATAATTATAGGCAATGATAACATGTAACAGAGCCCAAGGTCTGTTGACATTTCTCAAGCTGGAGTCGAAAAACATTGATTTACGAGCATCACAACCCAATTTCATGCAAGTAAATGAGCAGCGAAATGCAGGGAATCAATGCTTTTCGACTCCAGATAGTAGAAATGGGAATAGACCCTAAATGGCTTCAAATATTGCCGCCGCACCCATTCCTGTTCC